>JADDPR010000414.1:0-2270 GCA_016781775.1 Rubrobacter sp.
CGCTTGATGTCCCAGGTGAAGTGGCCGAGGTAGGCCTCGTCGAAGTCGTTCACGTCGAAGACGAACACCCCGTCGCCGGCCATGTAGGTGCCAAAGTTCTCCGCGTGCAGGTCGCCCTGGATCCAGACCCTACCCGTCCGCTCGTTCGCCCAGCGATCCTCCATCCCGTTCATGTCCGCGTAAAAGAGCGGCGCGCTCCCGCGATAAAACGCGAACGGGTTGGCCGCCATCTTCCGGAACTTGCTCCGAAACGCATCCGGGTCCGCGTTCATAAGCTCCGAGAACGCCTCCACCAGCACGTCGACGATCTGCGTCTGGCGTTTATCGGAAGACTCGTGCTGCTGCGCCGGTTCCACACTTGCGGGCATGAGGCCCCTTTCGTCGTTGGGCTCCAAACAGGATCACCGATTCAGCGGTATGCCAAACACGACGACGCCGTGCCGGGCTCGCTCGTCGACCGCGGGACCTAGAATCTCCTCCCCATCCAACGGCTCCCGGCCTTCTCCGATGCGCGATCGGCGACGCTTTCGCCGATGGGGATGCAGGCCGTTGCGGCGGGCGACGGGGCGTTCAGGACGTGGACGGAGCGCTCGCCCGTCACGATCAGGAAATCGTCGACCAGGCCGCCGTCTCCCTTCAACGCTTGCGCCCTCACCCCGGCTTCGGCCGGGACGAGATCCCCCTCCCTCACCTCCGGGACGAGCCTCTGCAACGACCGCACGAACGCCCCCTTGCTCAGGGAGCGGAAGACCTCGCCGGCGCCCGTCCACCAGTTCTTTGCCGCGAGGCGCCAGAAGGCGCCGTAGCCGAGGATCTCGGCGAGCTCCCGGAGGTTCACGTCCGCCTTCCGGTAGCCCTCGCGCGCGAGGCCGAGGACGGCGTTCGGCCCCGCCTCGACGCCGCCCTCCACCATGCGGGTGAAGTGGACGCCGAGAAACGGAAAATCCGGGTTCGGGACCGGGTAGATCAAACCCTTCACCAGAGCTCGCCTCTCCGGCGAGAGCTCGTAATACTCCCCGCGGAAAGGCACGATCTTCGCGGGCGGCGTCACCCCCGACATGGCCGCCACCCGGTCGCTGTAGAGCCCCGCGCAGTTGACCAGCGTCCGCGCCCGAAACGTCCCGCGGTTCGTAAGGAGTTCCACCCTTTCGCCCCGCTCCGAGATCCCCTCGACCCTCGTGCCGGACTCGAGATCTCCGCCCGCTTCGGCGATCTCGCCGGCGAAAGCCTTCGCGACCCCGACGTAGTCTACGATCCCGGTCTCGGGAACCCGGAGGGCGGCGATGCCGGCGGCGTGTGGCTCGATCTCCCGGAGCTCCTCCGGCCCGATCTTCTCCACCCCGAGCCCGTTTTCACGCCCACGCTCGTGCAGGTTCTTCAACAGCGGCATCTCGCGTCTCTCCGTCGCGACGATCACCTTGCCGCAGATCTCGTACGCGATACCGTGCTCTTCGCAGAACTCGACGAGCCTGGCGGCCCCTTCCCTGGAGAAGCGCGCCTTCAAGCTCCCCGGCTTGTAGTAGATGCCGCTGTGGATGACCCCGCTGTTGTGTCCGGTCTGGTGGCGGGCCCACGAGGCCTCCTTCTCGAGCACCACCACGCCCGCGCCCGGGTGGCGCTTCAGGAGGGCGCGCGCCGTCGAGAGCCCGACTATGCCACCCCCGATCACCGCGAAATCGTGCATCCTACCCTCCTTCCCTCACCGTCCATGATAGCAACCCCCACGGCGTCTCTATACTGCCTCCAAACGGGACGGAAGGACCCTCATGGAAGCATTGCACGGCATCTGCACCATCGCCCTGACCCCCTTCACGGAGAACGGAGACGTGGACGAGGAGGGCATCGCATCCCTGTCGTCCCTCTACCTCGACGCCGGCGTTCACGGCGTCACGGTCCTCGGGATCATGGGCGAGGCCCACAAGCTCTCCGACGCCGAACGGACGGGCGTCATGCAGGGCTACCTCCGGGCGGTCGAGGGACGCGTGCCCGTGATCGTGGGCTGCTCGGCCCCGGCGACGCGCCTCGCCATCGAGCGTGCGCGCGAGGCCGAAAGTGCGGGTGCTGCGGCGGTCATGGTCGCGCCGCCGAACAACGTCCGAACCCTTGACCTCGTCTTCGAGCACTACCGGCGCGTGGCCGGGAGCGTCTCGCTGCCCGTCGTCGTCCAGGACGAGCCCGTGAACACCGGCGTTACGATGCCCGCGCCGTTCGTCGCGAAGGTAGTCAACGAGCTGGAGAACTGCCGCTACGTCAAGCTCGAAGAGGCGCCG
>JADDPR010000414.1:2395-4610 GCA_016781775.1 Rubrobacter sp.
GGTCTTCAAGCTGCGCGGCGCCATCGCCTCCTCCCACGTCCGCTTCCCCGCCCCGACCCTCGACGAGACGACGCTGCGCGAGCTCAGCGAGATGGTCGCCCTTCTCGGCCTTCAACGCCCCTAGGGGCCCCCTCCGCCGGCCGGACCTCCAGGACGACGCGTCCTATCTCCTCCTGGCCGAAGAGGTGGAACAGCCCGAGCCCTACCCGGTACTTCTGCCGCAGGGCCTCCTCGGCGCGGCCGGTCTCCTCGTCCTCGACGTCGCGGGCGAGCCCCTCGACACCCTCCCCTCTCGGCGCGCCCCAAGAGGTCGACGGCGTCACGATCACGCGCGGGTCGTTTCGGATGCGCTTCATCTTGCCGGAGTTCGGGGGCGTCGTCACGTAGAGCTTGCCGTCCACGAGCACGAACCACACGGGCGTCGTCACCTCCTCCCCGCTCTGGCGGAACGTCGTCAGGTTCACGTAGCGACGCCCGCCCAGGTAGCCGAAACCCGCCGCCCCGTCCCTCTCGCTCCTCCCCAGATCCAGCGTCCCTACGGCCGCACGACCCACGGCGAACGCACCCGCCGCCACGGTCACCGCCGCGAACGCTCTCCCGGCCTTCGAAGTCCTCCTCGCCATCCTCTCTCCTCTCGCACCGTTTCGTCTTTCTACGAACCCCGGGCACGACGGTTTCCGGCGCGTCCCGAAAGCCCGGGTACGCGGGATGGACGACGCGCTCGAAACCGCGCGATGGTGCGAGCGATCGCCTCCTGGTGAAGCATCACCGTCGCTGGGCCGGAGGCGAACAAGATTCCAGAGACCTAGGCCTCCGCGGCCGGGGTCTGGGCGGAACGGCATTCGGGGTCGTGCGGGCTAGTCGATCCGGTTGGTCTCCCCGGGAGCCGTTTGCGTGCTCCTTGCGTACCGCTTGCGACCACCCGCGCCCCGTGAAAGAATGGCCTTCACGGGCCTTGCTTCCCGCTGGAGAAGGGGACTTCGCGGGCACCTGAGCCCGAGAGGGCGCGTAACGTCGCGCGCGACGGCGGGGAACAGCACAACGGCCAAGAGGAGGTCAACGTATGGACTTCGAGTACTCCGATAAGGTGCAGAAGCTCCGGACCGAGCTCACGGAGTTCATGGACGAGTACGTCTACCCCAACGAGAGAACCTATCACCAGCAGCTCAGCGAGGCCGATAATCGCTGGGAGACGCCCTCGATCATGGACGAGCTCAAGGAGAAGGCGAAGGCGGCGGGGCTCTGGAACCTCTTCCTGCCGGAGTCCGAGTTCGGGGCGGGGCTCTCCAACCTGGAGTACGCGCCGCTCTGCGAGATCATGGGCCGGAGCCTCATCGCCCCGGAGGTCTTCAACTGCAACGCCCCGGACACCGGGAACATGGAGGTCCTCGCCCGCTACGGGAGCCCCGAGCAGCAGGAGAAGTGGCTCAGGCCGCTCCTCGACGGCGAGATCCGCTCCGCCTTCTGCATGACGGAGCCGGACGTCGCCTCCTCGGACGCGACGAACATCCAGGCGCGGATCGAGCGGGACGGCGACGAGTACGTCGTAAACGGGCGCAAGTGGTGGTCGACGGGGGCCGGGAGCTCGCGCTGCAAGATCGCCATCTTCATGGGCAAGACCGACCCGGAGGCGAAGCGCCACGAGCAGCAGTCCATGATCCTGGTGCCGCTGGACACCCCCGGCGTGACGATCGAGCGCACCCTCTCGGTCTTCGGCTACGACGAGGCGCCGCACGGGCACGCGGAGATCTCCTTCGAGGACGTGCGCGTCCCCGTCGAGAACATCTTGTGGGGCGAGGGCAAGGGCTTCGCCATCGCGCAAGGCAGGCTCGGACCGGGCCGCATCCACCACTGCATGCGCCAGATCGGGGTCGCGGAGAGGGCGCTCGAGCTTATGTGCGATCGGGTCAAAAACAGGGAGGCATTCGGTAAGCCGCTCTCCGAGCAGGGCGTGATCATGGAGTGGATCGCCGACTCCAGGATGGAGATCGAGCAGTCGAGGCTCCTCACCCTCAAGGCCGCCGACATGATGGACAAGGTCGGCAACAAGGAGGCGAAGTCCGAGATCGCCCAGATCAAGGTAGTCGCCCCCAACGCCACCCTGCGCGTCCTCGACCGCGCCATCCAGGCCTTCGGCGGCGCCGGGGTCTCGGGAGACACCCCGCTCGCCGCCTTCTGGGCGGAGTCGCGCATCCTGCGCCTCGCCGACGGCCCC
>JADDPR010000414.1:4726-7138 GCA_016781775.1 Rubrobacter sp.
ATGGCGGTCGGGGAAGGGGCCGCCCACGAGGCGGCACCGCGGTACACGCGAAAAGGAGGACATCCAGGATGGCCACCCAGATCAACACGGTAACGGGGCCGATCTCGCCCGACGACCTCGGCAAGACCCTTATGCACGAACACTTCTTCTTCGGGTACCCCGGGTACCAGGGAGACTCGCTGGGCTACAGGACCCGCGAGGAGCTGGTGACTTTGGGCGGCGAGGTCGCGGAGAGGGCCAAATCCCAGGGCGTGAAGACCGTCGTGGACGCGACGCCGAACGAGTGCGGCCGGGACCCGGAGCTTCTGCGCGAGGTCTCCGAGAGGACGGGCGTCCAGATCATCTGCTCGACCGGCTACTACTACGAGGGCGAGGGGGCCACGGCCTACTTCAAGTTCCGTAGCGCTCTAGGCCCCGCCGACGCCGAGATCGAGGAACTGATGATGACCGAGCTCACCGAGGGCATCGGGGCCACCGGCATCAAGGCCGGCGTGATCAAGCTCGCCTCCAGCAAGGGCGTCATCACGGACTACGAGAAGATGTTCATGCTTGCCGGGGTGAAGGCGCAGCAGGCGACGGGGGTACCGATCATCACGCACACCCAGGAGGGGACGATGGGCCCCGAGCAGGCCGCCCTCCTCGTCGAGGCCGGGGCGAACCCGGACCAGGTCATGATCGGCCACATGGACGGCAACACCGACGTCGCCTACCACATGGCGACGCTCGCCCACGGCGTCAGCGTCGGCTTCGACCGCTTCGGCATCCAGATTCTCGTCGGCGCCCCGATGGACGCCGCGCGCGAGGCCACCCTGATAGGCCTCCTCGGGATGGGATATGGTGAGCGCATCATGCTCTCCCACGACACCGTCAACATCTGGCTCGGCCGCCCGCTCGTCATGTCCGACGAGGTCGCGGAACTCCTGAAAAACTGGCACATAACCCACGTCTTCGAGAACGTCGTCCCGGTCCTGAAGAACGCCGGCATAGACGACGCGCGCATCGACGCCATCTTCACGCAGAACCCCAGGCGGCTCTTCGACCCATCGTCGGCGCCCTCGTCGGCAAGCCGGGGGACGGCGGGGACGGTCGTCTCCTGAGCGGAAACCCGCAAGAAGACCCGATCCACCGCGTCCTACTCGGCATCAAGTACGAGTCGGCGAAGCTCGGCGGTGTGGACGGGGCGGCACTCGCGCGCATAGAGGAAGGGGTCCACGCCGAGGCCGGGGAGGGCTGGGAGAAGGACCCGGCCATCCTCCGGGGCCGCAACGCCACCCGCGCCGAGCACGGCCTCCCCCCCGTCGGCGAGAAGCCGAGACCGCCCACGAACCCCGCACCCGGGAAGCGCCCGCTCTGGCGCAGGCTCCTCGGCGGGTAGAAAGCAGCGCGATGCTCTACAGAAACTCCGCAACCCAGGAAGAGCTAGACGCCCAGTACAACCTGCGCGCCCTCATCCCGGAGGCCGCCACCCAATACGAGGACTTCTGCGCGCGCGAGAGCGTGAAGCTCCGCGACGAGCTCGACCACCTCCTCGACGTCCCCTTCGGCCCCACGCTGGCCGAGCACGTGGACGTCTACCCGGCCCCGGAGCCCCCCGCGGGGGGCTCCCCGGTCCTCGTCTACGTCCACGGCGGCTTCTGGGTCCTCAGGACGAGCAAGGAGTTCGGCTTCGTCTCCCGCGGCCCCGCCTCCAGGGGCGTGGCGACCGTCGTCACAAACTACGCCCTCGCCCCGGCGGTGACGATAGGCGAGATGGTGCGCCAGACCCGCGCCGCCGTCGCCTGGGCCTACCGGAACGCCGCGAGCTTCGGCGGCGACCCGGAGCGTCTCCACGTCGCCGGCCATTCCGCCGGCGGCCACCTCGTGGCGATGCTCCTGATGACGGACTGGGAGGGCGAGTACGGCCTGCCGAAGGACACCGTAAAGAGCGTGACCGCCATCAGCGGCCTCTACGACCTCTCGCCCTTCCCCTACACCTTCCTGCAGCCGAAGCTGGGGCTCACCGCCGACGAAGTCTTGCAGTACAGCCCGATCCTGCACGTCCCGGACGAAGCCCCGCCCCTCCTGCTCCCATACGGTGCGAAGGAGACCGATGGCTTCAGGCAGCAGTCCGAAGACTTCCACTCAGCCTGGAAGGCGAAGGGCCTCGACGGCACCCTCCTGCCCATCTCCGGCAAGAACCACTTCGACATCCTGTACGGCTTCCTCGACGCCAAAAGCCCCCTCCTTGCGTCCATCTTGGAACGCATGGAGGGCGGGTAGAATCAGGGCGTAAGCGATCCTCCCATCTCCGGAAGGCAGCATCATGGCTATAGAAGTCAACGGCGGGATAGTGGTGCGCGAGCGCGGTACGGTCGTTACCTACCGCCAGAAGTGCGACGAGTGCGGCTACACCTACGACTACGACAAGACCAC
>JADDPR010000140.1 GCA_016781775.1 Rubrobacter sp.
TTAGTCGTCTTCTGCGCGGACGGCACGGAGGCTCACGCACGAGATGCCTCGATGTAGGGGCGCGATAACGGCGCAAGGCGGGCCTTTGTTGCGCGCATCGAGCGGTCTTCTTCGGCGCTCGAGCTGTGTAGGTCCTTCTTTTTCTACTCGCTAGCGCGAATGAGCTTCGTCCTTCCGACACATGGTCTGCCTCGACCATCGATGGCAAGCTTTGCGATGAGTAGGTCCGGCGCGCCGCCGATGGCCGAGCGGGCGATTAACCTCGCATCATCCAAGTGGCTGCCTGGCCCCCGGAGCAAAGGAGTCGCCCGGGGCGCACCACATGTGGTGCGCCCCGGGCGACTCCTTGAACATCTGGTATAGGTCGAGATATGGGACGCTGCGGCTTTGACTAACCTTTATGAAAAACCCTATAATAAATCTTAACAGACGTCTCAAGAAGGTTTTTGCTCACAAGATCTAGGGGGTCGGGTTGTTACGGAGCGCGGGAATCCCAACGAAGGTGGCGGTAGTCTTCCTGTTGGCGGTGCTATGCCTGTTCCTGGGCCGCATCGGGTGGGCCATGGCTTTCGACGCCGAGCCGGAGAGCATCGAGGCCTCCGAGAGCGCGCAGCAAAGTAGCGAAGATGAGGACCTCTTCGATTGCTCCGACTTCGATACGCAGGAGGAGGCGCAGGAGCAGCTCGTCGACGGTGACCCCTACGGTTTGGACGAGGACGGCAACGGTATCGCCTGCGACGGAGAAGACGAGGAGACGCGCGCCGTTTCGCAGGACTCCGGCGACGACTCGGGGGACTCCGAGGAAGACCAGTACGCCGACTCCAGCACTCAGGACGCCGAGTACGAACAGGTGCAGTACTCGTCTGAAGACTCGTCTAGTACCCCTTCCGATTCTGGCGACTCGAGTGAGCAGTACCAGTACACCTCCGCCGACGACAACGACTCGGGCAACATCCTGATGGAAGCCGGCGGCCCTGAAGACGGCCCGGCGCCCAAGATGCCCGGCGGCGGATGCCCCGATGAGTTCCCGAACGAGCGCGCCGAGGGCTGCTTCAAGTAGACCTTCGGGGAAGATCGACTGGCAGAAAGAGGGGGGCGCCTACTTCTAAGGCGCCCCCCTCTTTCTGCCGATGCCTAGGATGTCGGTAGAGTATTATAAGTGTATGCTCTGTTGGCGAGGTCTTCGGCACGTCGGATGTAGCGGAGGGTGGTTTTCGGGTCAGAGTGGCCGAGGAATTGCTGGATGACCAGGAGTGGGGCTTCGTTGAGCGCCATGTTGGTGCCCACGGTGTGGCGGATGGAGTGCGGCGAGATCGCCTTGGTTATGCGCGCGGCTTCGGCGTACTTTTTGACGATGTAGCGGATCGAGCGGGTGGTCAGCGCCTTGTCGCGTCCTTCCCTGGAGGCGAAGAGGGGTTTGCGGGCGTCGGAGCGCGAGACGAGGCTCTTGCCCGAGAGCGCGACGTGTCGCTGCACGAGGGCCCAGAGTTCGGGCGAGATCGGCACCGCCCTCACCTTGTTGCCCTTCCCCTCGATGCGCAGCAGGACCTGCCCGTCCCCCACCTCCTGGAAATCCCCGATCTTCAACGCCACCACCTCGGCCTCGCGCAATCCGGCCCCCGCCATCACGGCGAGCAGCACGTAATCGCGCCAGTTTGTCGTGCGCGCGGCGGAGAGCATCCTGGAGAGCTCTTCCTCGGTCAGCACGTTGTAGGAAGGGTCCTGCAAGACCTTCGGGCTTTTGGCGAAAAACCGCAGAGCGTCGGGGTTCACCAGCGTCGCGCCGACCATATAGGTGAAGGTCAGAAACCTCCGGAGGGCCGCCAGCTTCTTCGCCGCCGTGGCCGACGCGTACGTCTTCAGGAGGTGCTCCCTGTAGAAAGACAAATCCTCCGCAGTTACGCTCCCCAAAGAAGGACGTCCGAGCTCCTTCACCAGGTAGACGACGAACATCCTGATCTCTGTATTATAAGTTTTTATCGTCGCCGGGCTGGTCAGGGTGCGAAGGTAGGCGGCGAGGAGGCGTTCGGTGTCGGCGTTCGTTTGCGGGGCGGGTGGATCGGCGTGGGTGCTGGCGGGGAGGTCGTCGGTCATGCGGCGCTCCTCGGGGTCCCTCACGCGTCGTAGGAGAGCAGGGAGGTGACGGGGTACGGGGCGAGGACCTCGCGGCCGTTCAGGAAGCGTAGCTCTATCAAGAAGGCGACGCACGCGACGATGCCGCCCGCGTTCTCCACGAGCTGGCACATCGCCCTTGCGGTGCCGCCGGTGGCGAGGAGGTCGTCCACGACGAGGACCCTGGTCCCCTCTCTTATGGAGTCCGCGTGGACGTGGAGGGTGTTCGAGCCGTACTCGAGGTCGTAGGGGGCCGAGATCGTCTGGCGGGGGAGCTTGCCGGGCTTGCGGGCGAGGATGAGGCCCTTTCTTGCCCGGTAGGCGAGCGCCGTGCCGAAGACGAAGCCGCGGGCCTCGGCGGAGAGGACGCGGTCGTATTCGATGCCCGAGGTCGCGGTGGCGACGCGGTCGACGGCGGCGTGGAAGGCGGGGCCGTCTTCTATGAGGGGGGTTATGTCCTTAAAGGAGATGCCAGGCGACGGGAAGTCGGGGACCTCGCGGACGTGGCGTGCGATCTCCCCTATGGGCAGGGGCGAGTTCGCGGTGGCGGCCGGATCGTCCATCCGGGCGCTAGGAGGAGAAGTTGTCTATGGCGGAGGCCATCATCAGCTCCTTAAGCCTGGAGTCGACCGCGGCGAGGTGGCGGGCCTTGTTCACCGCGTCCTGGACGCGCTGCTCGTCGCCGCTGCGAAGCTCGGGGTTCAGGATCTGCTTGAACATCGCCGCCTCGCGCTCGACGGCGGCCATGATGCCCCGGAGGTGCCTGGGCTGGATGCCGTACTTGGCCATCTCGAGCGCCATGCGCGCGATCTCGACGTCCCTTTGGGTAAGCTCGCCGCCCCGGCCGACGATGCCGACGCTCTGGAGCTCTTCGACGAACCTCAGCTCGCCGTCTATCGCGTCGGCGAGCTCCTCGCGCGTGTAGGTCTTGTCCTCGAGAACCCGGGAGAGATCGCCGCCGGAGTCGGACGTCCCGACGGGCACCCCGCCCTCGATACGCTTCTTTATCACCTTGAGCGGGAGGTACTCCTTGTCCTGGAGCGTAAGTATGTACTTCAGAAGCTCGACGTCCTGGGCCGAGAACAGGCGGTAGCCGCCGCGCGTGCGCGTCAGGTTGATCAGACGCCTGCGTTCGAGGTAGCGTACCTTGCTCACCGAGAGGGTGGGAAACTCCTTGCGGAGCCTCGTCACGACCTCCCCTATCGTATAGTGGTCTTTGGAACCGCCGTTCTCCATCATCGTAAGCCCGTTGCTCCCATCCTTTGTTGCCGCCGCCGTCCGAATCGCCCGCGAAGCGCCCGCAAAAGCGAGAGCGTTCGCGCCCCTCCCGCGCGTCTGTCCTCTAGGTAAGGACGAACTTGAAGCGGTATTTTCCTATCTGGATCTCGTCGCCGTTCCTGAGGTCGACGGAGTCGACACGCACGCGATTCACGTAGGTGCCGTTGAGGGACCCCGCGTCCCTTATCCTGAAACCGTTCCCGCCCGGCGCTTCGCGCCGGAAGACCTCGGCGTGCCTTCTGGAGACCGTCACGTCGTCCAAAAAGATCTGGCTGTCGGGGCTGCGCCCCACGGTGACCTTCTCGCTGCCGATGTCGTGCATCCGACGCCCGGCGGTCCCCTCGACCTGGTCGAGCTCTATGAGCGCGGCGCCCTCGTTGGGGTCTTCCTCCCCCTGGGCCTTTTTGCCTACGGCGTACTCTTCTTCGCCGAAGCTGGGCGCGTATGAGACGGTGGACTGGGCGTGCACGAGCCGGGTACCGCACTCCGCGCAGAACTTCATGCTGGGGTTCACCTCGGCACCGCACTCGGGACAGCGGTTCACCTACGCCTCCCCTCCCCCGGAGCGTCTTCCCCGGCGGACGGGGGGACGCCGGGGGGGGCGCCCCCGAGCAGGACGCGCGCGAGATCTTCGGGGGAGAGCGCCGCCCCGCCGCGCCGGACGAGCTCCGAGCGGATGAGGTCTATGCGACCCTGCAGGACGCGCCTGCGGTAGCTGACGTCGCGCTCCTCGTCGGAGAGCGCCTTCAAACGGAGCCTGAGCTCCTCCTCGGAGAGGTCCGTGACGTCCGGCTCCCCCTCCCAATCGTAGCGTTGCCCTTCCCCACCCCTAGTCTCGTCGGCCATGGCCGGAGTATAACCTCCCCTGAACCTCAAGTACAGTCTCATGGTACGCGGCGCGGCCCGTATGCGCCCCCCTACCCCTCCCCGATGAGCCCCTCGACGAGTTTCGCGTACTCGTCGAGCACGCTTTCGGCCTCGCGGCCGTCGCCGTCGGACTCGGCGTAGACGTAGAAGAGCGGGTTGTCCGGGTCGGGGAGCATGAGGACCCAGGAGGAGCCGCTATCCTCCAGGTTGAGCTTCACGCCGTCCGTGAGGATGGCGTCCGGGTCGCCCCCGAACCTCTCGGCGAGGCCGCGCATCACGCGGCCCTTGGCGGCCCACGGGCACTCGAGGCGCCGCCGCCTCACGCTCCCGAAGCGCTCCCCGAAGCGGCCCCTGACGGAGCTGAGGGCCTCGCCCTCCGTCCCGCCCCCGAACGCCCCGAGCGCGCGCACGAGCGTTATAAAGCAGTCGGGCGCGGGCAGGAAGGACGGGAAGAGGAGGCGGCCGTCGGCGAGGCCGGCGACTTCGGCGCCCACGTCGGCGGCCTTGAGGGCGACGTTCCCTAGGCCCGCGCGGCTCCGCTCGACGGTGCCGCCGGCCTCTTGCACGAGCTCGTCGTAGCCGTGGCTCAGGTCGATCGGCAAGACGACCTTTCGGGGGCGAAGACGGGAGAGGAGGCAGGCGAGCATCACGTCCGGTGGGACGAACTCGCCCTCGTCGTCCACGAATTGGACGTCCTCGCCGGTCGGGCCGACGACCGCCCCGAACGCGGCGCCGACCGTCGGGACGATCCGGCCGACCCTTTCGAGGGCCTCGGTGAGGCTCGTCCTCCTCGTCCCCGTGGTGTAGGCGTTCGCGTTCGTGAAGCCCTCGACCACGACCGCGCCGATGCCGAGCCTGGAGAAGACCCGGCTGGCGACGAGGCCCGCGACCCCGCCAGAGAAATCCACGACGATCGTGCCGCCCTCGGTCGTCTTGCGCTCTTGCGCGCGCTCGAGGCGCTCGACGTACTGCTCGACGGCGCGGCCCGGGTAGATCAACTCCCCGACGTCGGGGCCGTGGGCCCGGCGGTACTCCTCCCGGACGAAGACCTTCTCCACCGAGCGCTGGTCGGCCTCGCTCATGGGGGTGGCGTCGGAGGAGAAGAACAGGATCTCGACCTCGTCGGGGTCCTCCCCGACCCGCATGTGCGCCCCGGCCGAGGACTTCCCGGCGAGGACGTCGTGGCGGACGACGCCGGCGTGGGCGGCGCGAAGGTCGCGGACGTGTACCCCCGTCGCCATCAGGGCGCCGGACATGTGGCGCTTGGCGACCTGGGCGGAACGGCTCGAGTCGCGCCCCAGGGTGACGACCTCGCCGGGGTCGAGCTCCGTGCCGAAGGACGAGGCGAGGCGGACCACGAACTCGGGGGTCAGGTCGACGTTGAACTTGCCCTGGACGATGCCGCCCTTGAAGACCGTCCTCAGGCCCATGGTCTCGTAGATCAAGGACTGGGTGATGTTCGCCCCGCTCTCGACGGTCTTGTGGGGGAAGACCTTGACCTCCGGCGCGATCGTCGCGCCCTCGCCCACGATCACGTCGTCGCCCAGGGCGCTGCGCTCCAGTATCCGCGCCCGCTCCTGGATGTAGGAGTGTCGCCCGACGAGGGCGTCGAGGACCTCCGCCCCCTCGCCGACGTACGTCCCCTCGGCGATCACGCTGCGCTCCACGGTCGCCCCCGCCGCGACGATCACGTTGTCCCCGATTACGCAGTAGGGGCTCACCCTGGCCCCCTCGTCCACCCGAACGTTCTCCCCGATAACGACGGGGCCCTCCAGGTTCTCGTCGTCGACCTGGGCGCGAGCGCCGACGTAGACGTTCTCCCTGAGGCGGGTGCCGGGGGGCCTCGCGCCGCGCATCTTGCCGTCGAGGACGTCGCGCTGGGCCTTCATGTACTGCTCCAGCGTCCCTACGTCCTCCCAGTAGTCCTCCGTGACGTAACCGTAGAGCGGGCGGCCCGCCTCCAGGAGCATCGGGAAGAGCTCCTTGGAGAAGTCGTACTCGCCTTCGGCCGGTATCTCCCGGAGCACCGACGGCTCGAGGAGGTAGATGCCGGTGTTGACGGTGTCGGAGAAGACCTGCCCCCAGGTCGGCTTCTCCAGGAATCGGGTGATGCGCCCGTCGCTTTCCGTGATGACCACGCCGAACTCCAGCGGGTTCTCCACGCTCTTGAGGACCATCGTGGCCTCGGCCCCCCGCTCCTCGTGGAAGTCGAGGACGGCGCCGAGGTCGCAGTCGGTGAGGGCGTCGCCGCTTATAACGAGGATCCGCTCGCCCTCGAGCTGCTCCTCGGCGAGCTTGACGGAGCCGGCGGTGCCCGCGGGCGCGTCCTCCACCGAGTAGCTCATCGAGACGCCCCAGTCGGAGCCGTCGCCGAAGTAATCCCTTATCTCGTCCGGCATAAACTGCAGCGTCACCACGATCTCCTCTATGCCGTGGCGCTTGAGGAGGGCGACGATGTGCTCCATGCACGGCACGCCCGCGATCGGGATCATGGGCTTGGGCTGGTTGCTGGTGAGCGGCCTGAGGCGCGTCCCCTGGCCGCCGGCCATGATGACGGCCTTCACGCAACACCCCCTACGACGTCGTCGCCATCGACGCGGCGTACGAGCGTGCCCGGCGAACGCCTGGGGCGCGAGGGCCCCCGACCCGAGTGATACATGTTCTGTTCCCTGCCTTCCCCGGCTGCTTCCACAAGACCGCTTGGCGGCCTTCCCATCCTGTGTGATTCCTGCCCGGTATCTTACCAGCGACGGAGGGCGCTCCCCACGGGCTTCCCGTCGTGAGACACGGCGCCGCCGGGATCGGAGGCCCGGACGGCCGCCGCGTGGGACCCCCTAGCGGCTGCTCTTGAGGCGGAGCCTGACGCT
>JADDPR010000361.1 GCA_016781775.1 Rubrobacter sp.
TTATTCCCCGCCGAGAAGCGCCCCGACGTCGTATTGTCTACCGTCTGCACGTAGGTCGTGGTCTTAGCGCCGGCGGCTTCTCGAACGTAGCTCATGTACTTGGTCCAGTTCCAGTTGCCGCCCGGGTCCGTGTGGGTGGCGTTCGGGACCTCGTTGTGGCCGATGATGTGGCTGCGGTCCATCGGGATGTTGTACCTCTTGCAGAGGTACGCCGAGAGCTTTGCGGAGGATCGGTACATGGCCTCGGTGAACCACTTGGGGTCCGAGACGTAGCCCTCGTGCTCGATGCCGATGCTGGTCTGGTTGTAGGGCCAGTAGCCGGCGTGATAGGCGATGTCCTTCTCCTGCACCGACTGGCCTATGAAACCGTCCGACGACCGCACCGTGTAGTGGGCCGAGACTCCCGCTCGGGAATCTTTGAACCAGTTGATCGCGCTGGACCACGACCCCTGCGTCACGTGAACGACGATCTTGTTTATGGGGTTGGAGGAGGGGCGGGTCGCGGAGGTGTAGTTTCCGGAGTATGCCCCGTACCACGTGGACCCGGAGTAATCCGGCGTCGCCATCAGAGCACCTCCCCTTGCTTGCTAACGCGGGCCGCCGGGTTCTGGGGCGGTAGGGCGACCGTCTCACCGGTGCTGATCTTCGCCTCCGCGCCGCTCCTCAGCGTCTCGATGACCTGATCGACGTAGAGGTCGCCGCCACCTACGCCGGCGACGGCCTCGTACGTCTTGCCGTTGCCGCCCTCACCGTTCACTGCGCCGAACCATTCGTTCAGCTTCGGTGGCTTCTCTCCCTGCGAGCGCGCCAGCAGGGCCGCGCCACCAAGGATATTCGCCCTTCGGTCGGTCTTGAGCTCGCTCTCGGGGATGCCGGTGAGCCTGGCGGCCTCGCCTAACGTATCCGCGCTGGGGTTGCGGACGAGCGCCATGATCCCGTAGGTACCCCTGCCTTCGAGCTCTCCGTCCTCGTAGTTGCTCGCCTCCGGCGGGGGCATCTCCCAGCGCGTGTTCACGTAGCCCATTGCCAGCAGGATCTCCACCGGCACCCCGTACTCTTTTGCGGCTTCCCCGAACTCCCTCTCGAGGTCCGAGGCCGCCCGGGCGAAGACGTCGCCCGCGCCCATCGCCGACAGCAGGAACGCGCTTGCGATACCCGCCCCACCGAGCTTCAGGAACCGTCGTCGGTCCATCGACGACAGCGGTTCTTCGGTACGTTCGTTCAAAGACATCCATCCCCTCCAGATGGTCTCTTACCCAAATGAGTTATCGTACAACATGTGGGGGACTTTAACCCGTCGAGGCTCCAGGGATCGAAATTCCTGGTCGGACTCGAAAGGGGTGTTGGGGCTAGCGCTTGCGGCGGGGGGTCTTGTCGTGCTCGTCGTCGTCGCCATCGTCGACGCCGGAGGTAAGCTCGGACTTGAACTCGTCCATGGAGCGGCGGGCCTCGTTAACGAAACGCCCGATGTCCCGGGCCATCTGGGGGAGCTTGCTCGGCCCAAAGAGCAGGAGGAAGAGGACGGCCACCAAAATGATCTCCCCTGGACCGACTCCGAAACCCATGTGGCAAATATAACCCCCCGGACCGCCGGTTACAACGCATCCGACGCCCTTGGTCCGGGGTTCGGTTGGGGACCGAGCGTATATACTTGCCCCTATGAAAACGATTGGTCCGCACCCTTTCTTCTCAACCATCGCGGAGGTCGCTGAGTGATTTCCTGGGGAATAGCACGTTCCATCGCCGTGACCCTTGCCTCGCGGACGGAGGGCCCTATCCCGGCGAAGCACGGCGCCTTCGATTACCCCGCCGCCGTCGAGCAGTACCTGGATCCGCTGGAGGACTTCACCGGGATCACCCTCAGTCGTAACGGCACTCGGCCCATCCGCGTGGCGAGCCGCGCCGAGTGGATAGACTTCAACATCTCGGCCTTCGGCGCCCTGTTGGAGCCCATCCTGGAGCGCGCCTCCAAGACGACCGGAAACGAGCTGACGTGGGCCTTCGGGGCCGCGACGCTGACAGCCCAGATGGGTCTCCTGCTCGGTTTCCTCTCGGCTCGTGTCCTCGGACAGTACGACACGGGACCGCTCGTCGCCGGCAAGAAGTCCTCTCTCAAGAAGCCCGGGGAGCCGGGCGAGGTGTTCTTTCTCGACGGCAACATCGTCTCCGCGGCGGGGAGGCTCGGGGTTCCGGTGGGGGGGCTGAGGCTGTACATCGTGCTCCACGAGACCACCCACGCCCTCCAGTTTGAGGGACGTCCGTGGCTCCGGGATCACCTCGGGGGCCTCGTCGAGGGATTTACGGGACCGTTGGCCGAGAAGCTCGGGGTGCTCGAGACCGTGAGGCGCATGACCGAGAACCTGCGCACCGGGGGACGCTCGATCGAGCTCGTGATGACGAGCGGCCAGCGGGAGGCCTTCGACAAGATGCAGGCGACGATGAGCGTGATCGAGGGCTACTCCGATTACGTTATGCACCATGTCGGGCGCCGCGTGGTCCCCGGCTACGAGGACCTGACGAAGAAGATGTCCCGCAGCAGAATGCACCGTCCACCCCTGGAGACCGCCATCTTCCGCATCACCGGCCTCGACATGAAGCTGGAGCAGTACCGCATGGGCGAGGAGTTCGCCGACGCGGTCGCCAGGCGCGTGGGCATGGAGGGTCTCAACCACGTCTGGGACGGCCCCGAAAGCATGCCCAGCCTCCAGGAGATCCGGGACCCCGGCCTCTGGATGGACCGCGTCCTCAAGGCGGCATGACGTGTCGGGCCCGGGCGGGGAGAGGCGACCCTCCCTGGGCTACGAGTTCGCCCGCGAATCGGAGGCGCGCGAGCACGCCAGGGAGCTGGACCGCCGGTTCACGCGAGAGGAGATCGTAGGCCTCCGCGTCTACCGCGTCCGCTGGAACGGCTATTACATCATCGAGGCCACCTTCGCTGAGGACATCTCCCAGGAACGCGTGAGGGACGCCCGCGCCCTGCTCGGTGAGTCCGGAACCCCCGTCCACCCCGACGACCTCATCGACTACAAGCGTGCCTCGGAAGGCGGGGGTTTGCCCGGCTGGATGCGCCGCTTCTTCGGCGGGGCTTAGGCGGGGTTCCGCCGCACGAGGACGTGGGTCGTCAGGAGCCTTCTCACCTCCCGACTATCTCGCCGAGCACATCCTCCTTTACCGGCACGAGGTCGTACCCGCCTCGTTACCATCGGCGCACGGTCTCCCTCCTCGGAAAGAGCACGTAGAGCGGCTTCTCCTTCAGGTACCCCTAGGGCGCGTCCAAGTTCTTGGGGCTGCCGTTGAGTCTCCCGTAGGGCGAGGAGGCGACGGTCGGATCCCCCGCCGCCGCCCTCCGCCTCGACCGTCTCGTTGATCCGGCGTCCGCGCTGCGGTCGACCGATCCGTACGTCTCAGCCCGCCTCGCGAGCGGTGCGGCAAGCATCGGCGTCGAGGCACTCCGGCGAACGCCTCGGCGCTGAGGCCTAGAAGCTTTCCGACAGACTTTCCGACCCGAGCAGCAGGGCCGTGACGCCCAAGGCCACCGCGGCGTAGAGGATCAAGTGTGTCGGGTGAAGTACGAGCGGATGCTACCCATGTCGTGTTCAAGGGCGTAAGGGAGACATTCCGCGTACGGAAGTGCGACCCTGCGCGGTCCCAGAGCAGCATGGCGCCCACCTTCACGAGGGTGAGAAGCGTCGGGTAGAGCTGGATAGTTTCTCCGTTGAGAGAGGAAGGATTTGTGTAGGGGAACCGAGCCCGGTGCCGGAGTTGGCGGGCTAGTCCATGCGCTGTTCGAGGCGTATGATCTGCTCCCGCAGCTCCTCGATCTCGTGCTCCAGGTACTTCTCCCGGCCGCGGATGCGGGTGTAGCCGGATTCGAGGACGCGGCCGAGGCCGTCGACGGTGCGTATGGCGGTACGACCCACGAAGCGGGCGCCGCCTCCCAGGCTCCCGAGGGTGCTCTTGCCGGCGGAGCGCGCCGTGGGCGTCGCGGCGAAGAAACCTGCGGCGAAACCCGTGGTGGCCCCGAGGACCGCCCCGAAAACAAACTTCGTCGCGCCCTCGCCCATAAGTAAAGCACTCCCCTCGGTCTTCTCGCCGCCTCCCGGCCTGCAACGGGGGCAGTTTAGCACGGGTCTCGTAGTCGATGGACGGCCCCGCGTTATACTGGCGATGGATGCTGGAAGTGGGCACAAGAGAGCGTTTGCGGGACCTTCCGGCGGTGGATGCGGTGCTGCGTTCCCCCCGTGCCGAGGCCCTCGTCGCGCGACACGGACGAGCCGGGACGACGGCCGCCGTTCGGGAGGCGTTGGAGCTGGCGCGGCGGGAGATCCTGGCCGGGGGCCGGCCCGAAGCCTCGGAGGAGGCCGTGCTGGCGACCGCCGAAGGGGTGCTCTCGGCGAGGGGTCTCAGGCGCGTCGTGAACGCGACGGGCGTCGTCCTCCACACCAACCTCGGCCGGTCCGTGCTCTCCGAGGCGGCGGTAACCGCCGCGGTCGGAGCCGCCTCCTCGTACTCCAACCTAGAATACGACGTCGCCGCGGGCCGCCGCGGCTCGCGCTACGACCACGCTGTGCCGCTCCTCAAGGAGCTGACCGGGGCGGAGGACGCCCTCGTCGTCAACAACTGCGCCGGGGCCACCCTGCTCGCCCTCTCGGCCGTCGTTGCGGAGGCGAGGGAGGAGGGGGGTACGTCCGAGCCCGAGGTCGTCGTCTCGCGCGGACAACTCATCGAGATCGGCGGGGGCTTCCGCATCCCGGAGGTGCTGGAGCTCTCCGGCGCCCACATGCGCGAGGTCGGCACGACGAACCGCACCCGGCTCTCGGACTACCGAAAGGCCACGAACGAGAATACCCGCGCCCTGTTGTGGGTCCATCCGAGCAACTTCGAGGTGGAGGGGTTCACCGAGTCCGTCGGGGTGGGGGAGTTGGCCTCTCTCGGGCTGCCGGTGGTGGCCGATGTGGGGAGCGGGGCGCTGTTACCGATCAGCGACGAGCCCGTGGTCGAGAAGGCCGTCCGGGACGGGGCGTCGCTCACGATCTTCTCGGGCGACAAGCTGCTCGGGGGGCCGCAGGCCGGCATCGTCGTCGGGGAGTCGCGTTGGATCTCCGCGATGAAACGCCACCCCCTCTGTCGGGCGCTGCGCGCCGACAAGCTCTGCCTCGCCGCTCTGGAAGCCACGCTGTACGCTTACCGAGACGGTAGCGCCCGCGAGGAGCTCCCGACCCTGAAGATGCTCGGCGCTCCGGCGGAGGAGATGAAGGACCGGGCCACCCGGCTCGCGGCCGAGATCGCCGGGGCCGCGCCGAACCTCTTCGTGGACGTCGCCCCCTCCGTCGCCCGCAGCGGGGGCGGGACGCTCCCGCTCTACGAGGTGCCGTCCTACGCCGTGCGCCTCGGCAGCGAGGGGATCGGCGCCGACGCGATGGCGGAGGGCTTGAGATCCGCCGCGACGCCGGTGGTCGGAAGGGTCGCCGAAGGGCGACTCTGGCTCGACGTCCGAACGCTCCTAAAGGGGGACGAGGAGGCGATCCTCGACGCGATCGGAGAGCTCGATGGATGACCGCCCGATAGCGCTCACCATCGGGACGGCCGGGCACGTCGACCACGGCAAGACCACGCTCGTCCGGCACATGACCGGCACGGACACCGACCGGCTCGAAGAAGAGCACCGGCGCGGCATCTCCATCGTCCCCGGCTTCGCCGAGCTCACGCTGCCGAGCGGCCGTCGGGCGAGCCTGGTGGACGTGCCGGGCCACGAGCGCTTCGTGAAGAACATGGTCGCGGGGTCGACGGGGGTGGACGCCTTCCTGCTCGTCGTCGCCGCCGACGACGGGGTGATGCCCCAGACGAGGGAGCACCTCGACGTCCTGCGCGTCCTCGGCGTCCGTCGCGGCGTGGTGGCGCTCACGAAGATAGACGCCGTCGACGAGGAGACCGCCGAACTCGCCGAGCTCGACGCCGCCGAGCTTCTGGAGTCCGTCGGGTTCGACGCCCCGATCCTGCGCGTGAGCGGGGTGACGGGCGAGGGGGTGCCCGAGCTTCTGGCGGCGCTCGACGGGCTCGCCGGCGGGCCGGAGGGCGGTCGGTTGGGGGCTCTGGCGCGGCTGCCGGTAGACCGGGCGTTCGTGCTCAAGGGGATCGGGCTCGTGGCGACGGGGACGCTGTGGAGCGGTGAGATCCGACCGGGCGACACCCTCTTCACCTCCGCCGGCCTCCGCCCGCGGGTGCGCGGCGTCCAGAACCACGGCCATCGCGCAGAGGTCGCCCGCGCCGGCGCCCGAACCGCCATCGACCTCGTCGGCATCGACGCCTCGGACCTCGAGCCCGGCGACGTCCTGCTCTCGGGCCCCGTCTCCCCGACCCACGCCCTCGACGCGCGTGTCCAGATCCTTGAAAGCGCCGCCCCGCTCAAGCACGGCACCCGCCTTAGGCTCTACCACGGCACCCGGGCGACGAACGCACGCCTGCGCCTCTTCGACCGCGCGGCGCTCCAGCCCGGGGAGAGCGACACGGCGCGGCTCGTTCTGGAGGACGGGCTCGTCGTGCTGCCGGGCGACCGGTTCGTGCTCCGCGCCACGAGCCCTCAGATCACGATCGGCGGGGGCACGGTCCTCGACGCCGCCCCCGTTGGTCGCAGGCCGGAACCCGGCTGGCTCGAGGCCCTGGAGAGCGGCGACCCGGAACGCATCGTGCCCCTCGCCCTCCGCCGTTCTCGCGGGAGTGGCATGACCGCGGAGGAGCTCTCCCTCGTCGTGCCCTCGGGAAGCCTGAACGGGAACCTCGCCAAGATCGAGGACGATCCCGAGATCGCGAAGCTCGGCGAGCTCTACGCCCCCGCCCGGGAGGTAAAGGAGGCGCGCAAACGGCTGATGAAAGCCTTAAAGAAACGCGCGGGGGAGAGGCCCGAAAGCCCCGAGATCTCCGTCGCCGAAGCCCGCACCGCCACCGGACTCGACGCCCGCCTCGCCGACGCACTGGTCTTTGAGCTCTCGGGGGGAGACATACGCGTGGGCGACGCGGGCGTCCGTCTGCCGGACGCCGACGAGGTGCCGCCGGAGCTCGAAAGGGAGGCCGAAGCGGTGCTGGAGACCTTGCGGGCAGCGGGCACCGAGCCGCCCGCGATGGAGGCGACGCCTGCCGTGCGTCTGCTCCTCAAGCGCAAGTTTGCCGTGAGGCTCGGCGAGGGGTTGTTCGGTTCTCGTGAGGCCGCCGAGGAGATCCTGGAGGAGGTGAAGGAGGCTTGTCGCGAGGAGGGCGAACTGACCCTCGCGGCCTTTCGGGATCGCCTGGGAACGACCCGCAAGTTCGCCCAGGCGTGGCTCGAGTACGCCGACGCCGAGGGCGTAACCCGCAGGGTCGGTGACGCGCGCGTCCTCACCCGACGCTACCGCTGATCCGTATATTAAAATGCTCGGCGGTTCCTCTGGAATGC
>JADDPR010000399.1 GCA_016781775.1 Rubrobacter sp.
TGTATGCGGGCTTCCGAGAACACGTACTCTCGGAAGGAGCGTGAATAGGGGCAAGAGGAAGGGCCGGAGCGCGTGGCCCCAGCCCGCTTCGGCGCCCGGTCCCCCACGGCTTACGCCGCCGCCTCTAGACCCCCGTGAGGGGCAACACGGGGTACATGATGTCGGAAGGATCGGGGCTGTGGAGGAGGCCCCTGGCGTGGCCCATCTCGTGCGCCAGCAACCGCCGAAGGTCCGTCGGCCCCGCCCCGACCCTCTCCAGGTAGCACGCGTTGACGACGATGAAGCCCTGGACGGCGTAGCCGTCGTAGTACGGGGCGTAGAAGGCTCCGACGTTGTTCGGCAGGCAACCGCTGTAGATGGGCACGTAGCCGTCAGTGTCCGCGAAGCCTACGTCGCTGTCCGGGCCCACGAAACCGACCTCCGCCGCCTCCGCTCGATCCGGCGCCGCCAGAGCCACGAACGCGGCTGCGAAGAGGGTGGCAACCAGGAGCTTTGCCGCCCCGTACGCCCCCCCGGCTCGCGTCGCACGCGCGGTACTCACTTGCTCGTTCACCAGAACTCCCTTCGGTGACGCAGGCCCCGGCGACGCGCCGGGGCCGCGTGTCTCGCTTGTCTACGCTTTCGTCCACTCGGCTCCGCGTTAGGCAACCCGGTCGTAACCAACGTAGCAACTCCCTCACAAGAATCGATACGCACCAAGGATCGAAACGGATCACATCCGGGGTGGGGAAAGGGGAAGGGTGGGAGTTGGGCCCACTCTCTCCGGAGGTAGTACGGCCCGGGGAATCATCGACGAACGGGCCTACAGCACCGTTCCGGTAGGAAAAGCGACCTCGGGAGTCCGAGGGACCAACTTCGCCATAATACTTGCGCGGGACGTATCATGCCCCGTCTCCGTACCGCCATCGGACCGGGGCCGTGCGGCTTCCGAGAACACTCACTCTCGGCAGCAGGATGAATAAGCCCGACCGCTAGAGACGATAGCGAACTCGCTTTGCTCGCGGTTTCTTTGAGGAGCCGCGAGCGCCCCTTCCGGTTCGCCCCTACGTCGGGTACGTTCGTCTTGTTGGCCAACCGAGGGTGGGGTGGGAAGCGAGGAGGAAGAGGGCGTATGTCGTCGAGCTTTATCCGCTGGAGCGGGCTGGTGGCCATGGTGGGCGGCGCGCTGTGGGTGGTCGGTACCGTTATCCACGCCTCAAAGCCCCGGGGGTGTATCGCGGAGGAGTGCGCGTTCAGACCGATGCGAGAGTCCGGTGCCCTCGACGGTAGTCTGATGCTCCTTTCTGTGCTGCTCTTGGCGATGGGAGCGTTGGGGCTGATGACCCTCGTGCGGCGCCACGGGCGCTTCGGGAGGGCGGGGAAAGCGGGGGTCCTTATCGGCCTCGTCGGAGCCGCGCTGCTCGTGATCGTCATCCTGATCCAGGTCATTTTCTTCGGCGGCGAAGACTTCCCGCTCTGGCCGTACTTCGTCATCCCCGGCTTGGTGGCTTTGGTCGTCGGCTTCGTGCTGGTGGGCATCGCCGTCCTGCGCGCCGGGGTGTTGCCGCGCTGGGTAGCGGTGCTCATCATCGTGGGGGCGCTGTTGATGCTCTTGGCCAACGAGCAGACCGCGCGGGTGTTGCTGATGATCCCCTTTGGCTTGGCTTGGGTAGCGGTGGGGTACGCGCTGTGGTCGGGGGTTGGCGTACCGACCGGACAACCAGCCGCGCGCGTTAGATGAACTTCCGAGAACACGCACTCCCGGCGACTCG
>JADDPR010000052.1 GCA_016781775.1 Rubrobacter sp.
GCCGTTCTCGGTGCAGCAAAGTAGACGCATGAGCTACAAAGCAGGGCATGAAAACCGCATCGAAGCTCTCCATGACGTTGTTGCCCAAGTTTTCCGGTCTCAGGCTCGACAACATCGCCATCGACGCCGAAACCGTCTCGCTCTCCGTCGCGAGCACCCGTCCCTCGGCTGCATGTCCGATCTGCGAAAACGTCAGCGGCAGGCTGCACAGCCACTACCTGCGCACCGTCCACGACCTGCCCTGGGGTGGCCGGTCGGTGAGACTTTCGCTGAAAGTACGACGCTTCCGCTGCCCGGAACCATCCTGCCCGCGAAATATCTTCGCCGAGAGGCTGCCGTCTATCGTGGAACCCTACGCCAGGAAGACCGCGCGGCTTCGGGAGATCCTTCTGCTGGTGGGCTTCGCGCTCGGAGGGGAAGCCGGCGCACGGCTGGCGGAGCGCCTGGGCATGAAGGCGAGCCCGTCCACCCTGCTGCGAAGGTTGCACGGTGCGCAGGTTCGCTCTTTTCCGCCGCCCGAGGCCATCGGTGTGGACGACTTCGCGCTTTTGAAGGGCAGGAGGTACGGCACGATCGTCGTGGACCTCGAGAGGCACCGGCCCGTAGAGCTGCTGGAAGACCGCTCGGCCGAGGTGCTTGCCGCTTGGCTCAAAGAGCACCCGGAGCTCCGCATCATCGGCCGCGACCGCTCGACGGAGTACGAGCGGGGCATCGAAGAGGGCGCCCCGCAGGCGGAGGAGGTGTTGGATCGCTGGCACCTCCTGAAGAACCTTCGTCAGAGCACGGAGCGCATCCTGGAGGGCAACCACGCGGCGCTTTCCGGGATTGCGCTGCCCGCGAAAAGCGGCGGCTCCGGGGAGAAGGACGCCCTCATGGAGCATACCCCGGCTCCGCGCTCGTCGAAGGAGCAGGCCGCGAGCGCAGCGTCCCGCGCGAAGCTGCTCGCCCGCTACCGGAAGGTAAAAAAGCTCCATGCGCAGGGGATGAGCATGATGGCCATCTGCCGCGCCCTCGGGATGAGCCGCGGGGCCGTCAGGCGCTACGTTCATGCCGACTCCTTTCCGGAGCGTCGCCGCCATCCGCCGCAAAGGAGCATGCTCGACCCCTTTAAGCCGTACCTCGCGAAACGCTGGGAGGAGGGCTGCCACGTGGCGATGCGGTTGTGGAGGGAGATAAAGGAGCAGGGTTACCCCGGCGCTCCGGGGCGCGTCCTGCAGTGGGCGAGGCAGAGGAGGTCGGAGCCGGCGCCCACTACGCCGGGAAGGTACGAGGATTCTATGCGGAAGAAGACCTCGAAGAGCTCGAAGAACTCGCCGCGGAAAGCGCCCCGCCCGTTGTCCTCCAGGAGGCTAGCGTGGATGATGGTGGGCGATCCCGAAGACCTCTCCTCCGACGAGCGGCGTGCTCTCCAGCGGGCAATCGAGGCTTGCGCGGACGTGGCCGCGATCTACCCGCTCGTCCAGGGATTCTCCGAGATGGTCCGCTCCCGGGAGGCCGGAGAGTTCGAGGGATGGCTGGAAAAGTCCCTCTCGTGCGGAGTGAAAGGCTTCGAGACCTTCGCGATGGGCCTCAAGCGGGAGCAACCGGCCGTGGAAGCCGCGCTGAGGCTGCCGTACAGTAACGGGCAAACCGAGGGGCAGGTGAACCGCCTGAAGACGATCAAGAGGCAGATGTACGGGAGGGCTAGCTTCGGGTTGCTGCGACGGCGGTTCCTCGGCGTCGCGTGAGCACTGGCCTTTCGGATCCGCCGCTCGGTACGGTCAATCTGCACCGAGAACGACGAAGA
>JADDPR010000415.1 GCA_016781775.1 Rubrobacter sp.
ATGGGCTTTCTATCCACCGCAAAACCCCCTGCGGTTAAAACACAAGCTAAGAAATACGAACGATGCTCGCGCCCGCCGTCGTGACGGGTTCGCGAAGGAGGTTTTGTAACAAAAACACCAAATAATCGGGACGTCATAGAAGAGGGCATGAGGGTTCTAGACTACGACCTGACAAAGCTCTGCGCGCCGCTTTCGCTTGTCCCTCTGGAACGCATTTGAGGCAGTACACGCCCTCTACGCTCTCCCTGAGCGTGACCTCCGCGACGCGTTTCTGAAACAGCGACGACGATGGTGCAGGACCCATGGCCGGAGACCTCCCCTATGTCCTCTTGGCGGTCGGAGCACCACCGAGCCTGGCGGGGGTCTCGACCGCGTCCTTCGGCTTCTCGGCGAAACTCGCACAGCCGTTGATGCGGGCCCGCTTGATCGCTCGATGTTTCGGATCGGCAGTAGAAAGGACAGGGGCGCAGAGCTGCGGTAGCGCCGCAATAGTTGCAGGACTATGCAACCGGAAACGAATAGCTACGAACCTTGCGTCAGCAGGAGTGGCGGAGTTCCTCCAGGCTCACGATGCGGCCACGATCGGGGCGTACCGTGAAGCCCTCAGAAGATGATGAGGAAGCGCACAATATGGTCTATATTGTTGGGGCACGTTGGCATCCCAGCTCCGCGAGGACGTAGACCGGCCAAAGGGAACCTCTGCTTTGACTAAACGTTCTCCTCTACGCAGGCGCTCTCTTCTGGACTACCTGTGGAGACGATTCGGCGAGCAGCGGGCGATGTCGCTCTTCACGGTGGTGAGTGCGTTCATCAGCATAGTCATCATGGGCTTTGCCGCCTACCTGACCGACGCGCCCTTCATCTTCCCGGCCCTGGGGCCTACCATCTTCTTGATCTTCTCCCGCCCCATGAGCCCGTCGGCCTCCCCGCGCAACATCGTTCTGGGCCACCTCTTCGGGTGTCTTTGCGGCTGGGGAAGTCTGGCAACGACGGGGCTCCTGGGGCAAGAATCCGTCCTCACCGCGGGGGTCGGTTTGCCCCGCATCCTGGCCGTGGGCCTCTCTCTGAGCCTAACCTCAGGCTTACTGGTCCTCTTCGACCTGGATCACCCACCGGCCGCCTCGACGACCCTGATAGTCTCCTTGGGGCTGATGTCCTCTCCGGCAGAACTGGCCGTCCTCATGCTGGCCGTCGCCTTCATAACGGCCCAGGCCGTGGTGATGAACCGCAGGGCGGGATTCCCCTACCCGCTCTGGAAGCCCTACCAAGACTGGCACCCCTCCGAAGGGAGAGTGCGGGCGCCGGCTGAACGAGTCGGCGGCCGAGGAGCTTGAGGATCGCCCCGGACGCAGCGGACCGCGGATTACCGAACGGCTCGTGCCTCCAGGGCGTCCGCGAGTTCGGTCAGCGTCGCGACGACGATCTCGGGGCGTGCGGCCAGGGTGTCGAAGAGGCCCCCGGAGCGGTCCACCCACGCCGCCTGCATCCCGGCGGCTTCGGCGCCGATGTCGTCGAAGGGGTTTGAGGAGACCAGGCGAATGTCGCCGATCTGCCGCCCCAGCCTTTCGGCGACGCGCCGGTAGGTCTTAGGGGAAGGCTTGTAGGCCTTCACCTCGTCGACGCTGACGAACCCCTGGAAGTACGGGCGGAGCCCCGCCGCGTCCATGAGGGCGTCGAGCATGCGCGGGGCCCCGTTGGAGAAGACGACCATCGTGTGGCCGGCTTCCTTTAATCGCTCAAGGCCCGCTTCGACGTCGGCGAACCGCTCCAGGTCGTTGTACTGAGCCATGAGCGCGTCCTTGTGGTCCGCTTCGAGTTCGCGGCCGGCCACGTCGAGAGCGTAGTCGAGCGCCTTGCGAGTAACCCACTCGAAGTCTTCGTACTTCTCCATCGCGGTGAGACGGAACGTGTACTCCAGCTGCTTCTGCCTCCACACTTCCGCGACGCGCAGGGCGTCCTCGTCCGGCAGGTAACGCTCGAGCCGCTCCCGGATGCGGATCGGGTCGACCAGCGTGCCGTACATATCGAAGGCGAGCGCCTCGGGTTCGGACATTGCCTCTCCTTCCTGGGGGTTACGGGATCGGGAACGGGGAGGCGGCGGCCGACTCGGGCCCGTCGAGCGCCTGCTTCAGCAGGATGAGATCGACGGTAACGTCCGCGATGAACCGCTGGTACATGAACAGCAGCCCGCTCAGCCCGGCGATCTCCGAGGGGGAGCACAGGTTAGAGATCTCGTCCTGACTGACCCCCGCAGGAGCCGGGAAGCCGCGGATCGAGTCGCGGGCCTGCACGAGCAGTGCCCGGGTCACGGCGTCGTACTCCTCGGTCCGGACGACCGGCTCGAGCACCTCGTCGATCGCGAGCCGGAGGTACTCCGGCCAGTTCGCCAGAACCCGAAAATCGCTCGCGGCGCCGTGATGGAAGTGTATGTCGACAGCCCGCTTCAAGAGCGCTTGCACCTCTGGGGAGGCGGTGTCCGGGTCGACCAGCTCCAGCGGGGCTACTCCTTCGGGCAGGCCGCGCGGGATCGGGGCCGCATCCTCTTGAGAGAGGTCCGCTCCACCGGAGGGCCGGTTGTGAAACGCCTCGTACCAGGCAGTGAGGAGCAGCAGATACTTCGGGTTGCCGTAGTTGAACGCGTCGACCGCGCGCCGGACCGCGTCGATCCGCGTATCATCCCACCCCAGCTCTCGCAGTTTGGGCCGGAGATCCGGCGGGTTGGGCCCAGGAAGAAGGGATCGCTCGCGCAGCGCATCAACGGCCCGCTCCGCGTAGCGCGTCGCGAAGTTGGGCTGGGCCGCGCGCCAGGCGAGCGGCAGGTAGCCGGGGAAGGTCGCGAGGACCCGGCAGGCGAAGGCGACCCACGGGACCCGCAGGGTGGCTTGGATGTCGTCGTAGATCTCCTTCAACTCCCCGGTCGCGTCCGCGTGGTCGACCTGAGGAAACTTCCGGTAGGTGGTCATCTGCCGGCTCCTCTCCCCTCGCTAAAAGACTAAACCTCTGCTCCCGCGCCGGTGTGGGCCCGGAACGCGACCTCGTCGAACCTCTCCTCGGACGCCCGGTCGTGCCCCCCTAGCAGCGTGCCGAGCACCGCGCCCGCAAAGCCGAGCGGCAGGCTCACGACCGTCGGGTTGACAATCGGGAAGATCGCCGCCTCCCCCATGAACACCGGGCCCATGAGCGCGAGCGCGACCGAGGAGATAAGGCCGACGGTCACGCCGCCTATCACGCCCCACGTGTTGAATCGGCGCCAGAACAGCGAGAGGAAGATGATAGGGAAGTTCGAGCTCGCAGCCACGGCGATCGCGAGGATAACGAGCACGGCGACGTTCAGGCCCTGCGCGAGCAGACCGAGCACGATGGCCAAGACACCGATAACGAGGGTCGAGAGGCGCGCGACCCGGACCTGCGTCCGCTCCTCGACATGGCCGCGTTTTATGATGTTCACGTAGAGGTCGTGCGCGATCGCGCCAGCAGTCGCCAGGGTCAGGGCGGCGACCACCGCGAGGATCGTGGCGAACGCGACGGCCGAGATGACCGCGAGGAACACCTGCCCGCCCACGCTGCCGGGGCCGCCGCCCAGGTACTGCGCGAGCAGCGGCAGGGCCAAGTTGCCCCCCTTGTCGGCCGCGAGGATATTCTCCGGGCCAACGAAGTACGTGGCGGCAAATCCTGTGAAGGTCGTGATCAGGAAGAATGCGCCCGCGAGGAACATCACCCAGATGATCGATCCGCGAGCCGTCTTCGCGTCCGGTACCGTATAGAACCGGATCATGACGTGCGGCAGGCCGGCCATGCCGAACGCAAAGCTCAAGCCGAGAGAGAGCGGGTCCAAGGGGTGCTTCAGGTAGTTCCCCGGTGCGAACAATCCCGGCCCATATCTCCCCTCGACGCCCGCGAAAACACCCAGGGGATTGAAGCGGAACAGGGCCAGAACCCAGACCAGCAGGACGATGGCGGCCGCCATCAGGAGGACGGCCTTCACGATCTGCACCCAGGTCGTCGCCAGCATCCCGCCGAAGGTGACGTAGAGGATCATGGCTATCCCCACGAACACGACCGAGACACTGTAGGGGATGCCCAATAAGAGCTTGACGAGCACCCCCGCGCCGGCCATCTGAGGGAGCAGGTACGCTAGGTTGACCACTATCGTGCCGATCACCGCGGCGAGTCGCGCTTGCGGCCGCCGCATCCGGTACGCGATGACGTCCGCCATCGTGTACTTCCCGGTGTTCCGAAGCGGCTCGGCGATCAGCAAGAGGACTATAAGAAACGCGACCAGCGCAGCGACGGCGTAGAGCGAGCCGTCCAAGCCGTAGAGGGCGACGAGGCCGGTGAAGCCCAGGAACGACGCGGCGCTCATCCAATCTCCCGCGAGCGCGAAGCCGTTCTCGTGAGCGCGGAGCGAGCGGCCCGCGGCGTAGAACTCGCTCGTCGTCTTCGTGCGGCGAGCGGCCCAGTAGGTGATACCGAGGGTGACACCGAGGATTACGAGAAAGATGACAATCGTCAAGGCCTTCATGCTCTCTCCTCCCTTTGCGCCTGGTGCCCCTGGAGGACAGAGACGGCGTCGGCGGCCTTCGGATCGAAGCCGCGGTTCGCAACGCGAACGTAGACGAGCGCGACACCCCAGGCCATTATGTACGTGGCGAAGACCAGGAGGTAACCGAGGCTGAGCGGTCCGACGGCCCTCTGAGCCATGAAGCCTGGGGCCAGGCCGGCGAGCACCGTGATCAACAGGTAGAAGCCCAGAGATAGAACGAGCGCCGGTACGAGGAATCGGGCCTTGGCGGATACCAGGGTGCGGAACGATGGGTCGTTCGCCGCTTCCGCCCAGTCCACATCGGGATCAGCAGTCGCGCGGGCCGTCGCCATCGCCTCGGGGTCTCGCGCAATGATCTCCTTCACGATCGGGACGACCTCCGCTGCGCGACCGGAAACGAGGATCACCGGTACCGAACTGCGGCTCTGCACGGCCTCCGAGACGCTGCCCAGGCCGATCTGCGGGAAGGGGCGCGTGCCGGTCTGCCCCAGGACGATCGCGTCGGCGTCGATCCGCCGCGCGGCCTCAAGGATCGAGTCCACGATCGGCCCTTGCGCCTCGTGCGTGTGGGTCTCGACGCCGGCATCCGACGCGAGGACGCAGGCGGCCGTGACGCCGTCTACGGGCCGGACGTGGAGCAGCTCGAGGTTCGGCTCGGCAAACTCAACCTGCAGGTCGGATTCCGGCGTCGTCACGTGCAGCGCGTGTAGCTCGGCGCCGCTCTCGCGCGCCAACCGGACCGCATGGACCGTCGCGGCCAGCGCCGGGAGCGAACCGTCCGTGGCCAGCAGCAACCGCCGGTATGCCGGAGTTGCTTCATGCTTAGCAGCTGTGGACTGAGGCCGATTAGCCTCACTTCGGTGACGTCCGGCTACCCTAGGAGACCTATTCCCAGTAGGCTCTTCCATCACAGTATTCTCCTTTTCCCCTTACCTCGGCCCCATTATGTCAAGGACCGGTTTTTATGTAAACAAGTAGTTTGTTTTCGTGACAAACAAAGATGGATGTCGCCGGATAGACGAGTCAGATAAGGAGGCCATCCGAGTGCTGTTCCCCGATCAAAGGAGCAAAGGATGGCCCAGCATCACCATACTGCCCCGCCCCTCGCCACTACGGAAGAGGCATGATCGTCCTCCTTTGCCTCGTGGACGGCTCCTAGCCCATACCAACCCGAACGATGCTACGAGTCGTTGAAGAAGCTCCCCCGACTCGAAGGTTATCGCCCTTGCCTTCTTCCAGCGTTTGCCAGGCGTGGAGAGCGAGCGCTCCTCCCTGTGCGACGCCGCTCGCTTCTTCGCTCACCTCTTCCCAGGGGGTCGGTGAGTCTTGCTCCTTCCTCTCTGCACCACCGTATCCGCAATCTGAGGCGCTTCGTGGAGCCCTGATCCTCGACCCTGCTCCCGGTGGTGCCGCACCCGCACCAGGTCAAGCAGTACGCCGGCTTCTACGGGGCGACCTGGGTGAGGTGGGGCTCCTTCTCGGTCTATGGCGTGAAACTGCACCTACTGCGCGCCATCAACCGAGTGCCGCTTGCCTACATGGGCTCACCGCCGCCGACGTAAAGCTGATCGAGGAGTTGCTCGCCGGAGCGGGACTTGGAGAGGATCTTCTAGCGCGCAGGCTTTTCGGGGACTGGCCTACCAGAGCGAGGGGCTGGAGGAGACCCTCGCTGAATGTGACCACCACGTTCGCGGCAAGACCGCTGCCTACGCCTTCTAGGTAGACTGCAGCCTCAACCGACCGGAGGGTCAAGGAGCTTTGGGCCTGAAAACCTCGCAACACTCATCTAGCGATTATGTCGGGCTTGAACGGCATGAGCGAGAAGCGCCCTCCGGTAAGCGGAGCCGACGCAGCAGATGCGCCGACGCTCTCAAGCATGCTCAGGTGCGCTCCCGGGAAGTCGAGGTTCTGGCGAGCGTACTTTTCGATCTTCTCCGGGGTGGTGAACACCGGCAACGCCTTCTCCCCGTTGCGGTCTTTGATGTAGGACAGACTCCCGCGCCCCGCCTTCCAGTCCTCCGCGCTACCCGCGCCGATAACGTAGAGGTATTCGCCTTCGTGCTCCATCGTTCTCCTCTCCCAAAGGGGCCGGGCTCCGGGGTGCTACCAACACCGCCGGGGCCGCACTTCGTTTGACACCTATGCGATACTATATGATTGTGATTTTATCTACATTTTTGTGTTAAAATGTGTGTAGAGATAGGCTACGGGCATGAAGGTGAACGTGGAGCGGTTACGGGAGTTGCGAAAGCAAAAGGTGCTGTCCATGAGGGAACTGGAGGAGAGGAGCGGCGTGTCGTACAACACGATCTGGCGCTTAGAGAACGGCAAGACGGAGGGGCATCCCCGCACCATCAGGAAGCTGGCGGCGGTGTTCGGAGTAGATCCCTCGGAACTCGTGAAGACCGATGGCTAAGAAGAAATCCGTGGGCAACGGCTCAGGCACGGTCTATCCACGGAGGAACAAGGCCGGCAAGATCACGTCCTACCTGGGGGCCTACGTTGGACCAGACGGTAAGCGCCGCTACGTCTCCGCGAAG
>JADDPR010000420.1 GCA_016781775.1 Rubrobacter sp.
ATCCGGCTTTATTCAAGTTGAGGTTACGGGGCGCTCGGGAGACGGTGGAATTGACGGTCACGGGGTGGTGCGTCTGGCCGGCCTGCTGAGATTCCCCGTCATCTTTCAGTGCAAGCGGTACCAGAACAGCAACGCCATCTCCTCAAGCACCGTGAGGGACTTTCGCGGGGCGATGGTCGGAAGGGCCGACAAAGGGCTCATCATAACGACCGGACGGTTCACGCGGGACGCGAGTGTCGAAGCGACCCGCGACGGCGCTCCGCCCATAGACCTCATAGACGGTGAGCAGTTGGTCAACAAGCTCAAGGACCTAGGTTTGGGGATTTCTACCCGGCAGGTCGAGGTCGTGGAGGTTGATAACGAGTGGTTCTCCGCTATCTGATCACCCTGGACCACTACTGAGCCCCTCCACCTCTTCCGGCGTCGGCAGGGAGCCCTGCGCCCCCTCGCGCGTGACCGCTACCGCCCCGGCGAGCACGGCGTAGGAGACCGCGTCCTCCAGCCCGGCGCCGTCCGCAAGCCTCGCCGCGAGGGCGCCGACGAAGGCGTCGCCGGCGCCGGTCGTGTCCACGGCCTCGACCTCCGGGGCGCCGAAACGGCGGGTAGAGCCCCCGGCGGCGAGGAGGGCGCCGTCCGCGCCGAGGGTGACGACGACCGACCGGGGGCCGAGCTCCAGCAGCCCCTCGGCCAACGTTTCGGGCTCCCCGGGGGCACCACCGAGCAGGAAGCGGGCCTCGTGCTCGTTTACTACGAGGGGGTCGGCCAGGGAGATCAGGCCCTCCGGCACCTCTCGCGGCGGGGCGAAGTTGAGGAGGAAGCGGCCCCCGGCCTCCGTCGCAAGGCGCGCCGCGCGTTCGACGGCCCCGGCGTCCACCTCGAGCTGGGCGACGAGCACCGCCGCGGCGCCGAGGTCTTCCGCCGCGGCCTCAACCTCATCGGGGCCGAAGGAGCGGTTGGCGCCGGGGGAGACGACGATGGCGTTCTCGCCGTCCGGGGTGACGGTGATAAAGGCGGAGCCGGTCGGGGCGTGAGGGATGGATTCCACGCATGCTGTATCGACGCCGGCCTCGCGGAGGTTCCGTACGAGGTCCGCGCCGAAGGCATCGTCGCCGACCCTCCCGAGCATCGCCACCCTCGCGCGTAAGCGTGCGGCGGCGACGGCCGAGTTTGCGCCCTTGCCGCCGGGGAAGAGCGAGAGCTCGGCGCCGGTGACGGTCTCGCCAGGCTCCGGGCGCCGTTCGAGGCGGAGCACGAAGTCCTGGTTTATGGAGCCGACGACGAAGACCCCGCTCACGAGCCGTTCTCCCCTCACCCTGTTGCCCTACGGCCGAGCATTCTACAGAATGGACTCATGGGCAGATTGGGGGACCTGAAGGGCTACGGGGAGCCGGGGGCGATGGTGTACCTCGCGGACTGCGTGGAGCTCATGCGGCTCATGCCCGCCTCCTGCGTGGACGCCGTCTTCGCCGATCCGCCCTACCGTCTCTCCAACGGCGGCGTCACCGTAAAGAACGGGAGGCTGGCGTCCGTGGACAAGGGTGGATGGGACAGATCCCATGGCTTCGGGAGGGACCACGAGTTCAACCTGGAGTGGCTCAGGGAGGCGCGGCGCATCCTCAAGCCGGACGGCACCTTGTGGGTGACGGGCACCCACCACGTTATCTTCAGCCTCGGCTTCGCCCTGCAAACCCTTGGCTACCGGGTCATCAACGACCTGATCTGGGTTAAGCCGGACCCGCCCCCGAACGCACGGC
>JADDPR010000212.1 GCA_016781775.1 Rubrobacter sp.
CTCGAAAACGACGGTGCGGTGTCCGTCCACGAGCACCCGGTCCTCGAGGTGCCAGCGGACGGCCCGGGCGAGGACGCGGCGCTCGACCTCGCGCCCGAGGCGGACGAGGTCGTCGACGGTGTCGCGGTGGGTGACGTGGGCGACGTCCTGGTGCACGATCGGGCCGGCGTCGAGGTCTTCGGTGACGTAGTGGGCCGTCGCACCTATGGTCTTTACGCCACGGTCGTGCGCCCTCCTGTAAGGGTCCGCACCGACGAAGGCCGGCAGGAACGAGTGGTGGATGTTGAGGATCCGGTCCGGGTAGGCCGAGACGAACTTGGGGCTCAGAATCTGCATGTAGCGCGCCAGCACGACGAAATCCACCTCATGCTCGGAGAGAAGCCCAAGCACCTCGGCCTCCTGCTCCGGCCTGGTCTCCTTTTTGACGGGCAGGTGGAAGAAAGGAATCCCGTACGCCTCAACGCGCCCGGCGAGGTCGGGGTGGTTGGAGACGACCAGCGGTATCTCGGCGTCGAGCTCGCCCGCGTCCCAGCGCCACAACAGGTCGATGAGGCAGTGGTCGTAGCGGGAGACCAGGATCGCCATTCTCTTTGGCGCGTCGGTGAAGGAGACGCGCCACTCCATCCCGTGGCGCCTCGCGAGCGGCGCGAAGGCCGCCCCGAACTCCTCGCGCTCCAGCCCAAAACCCTCACCCTCGATCTCGAGCCTCATGAGGAACCGCCCGCTCTCCCGGTTCACGTACTGGTCCGCCGACAGGATGTTCCCGTCGTGCATCGAGATGAACGACGAAACCGCCGCTATGAGCCCCTTGGCGTCGGGGCAAGAGATGGAGAGTCTGACGTTGTAACCCACTTGTTCGGTCCGATCTTCGAGCACATTGCACGGCGGAGCGTATCGTTACATGGAGGCCGCAGGCTATCAAGCAGGATCGAGCGCCCCACAGCCCCGGGCTTCCGAAAGATAGAATAAAAGGGTAGTTGCCGGGCTTCCTGGTCGCGAAGTCGGGACCCGAGATGGTAGAGGAGGCAAAGGTCCAAAACGTTCTGTACATGAGCCCCGAGGCACGCGCGGCCTTCGAGAGAGCCGTGAACGTCGTACGCGAAGAACTCGCGGAGCTCCCGGCGCGCGACGCCGAGGCCTTTGTGCTGCGGCTGGAGCGCTACTGGCAAGACCTCTTCGACGGCCTTGAACCACCCTACGGCGCCCGCGGGGACTTCGCCGTCTTTCTGGAGCGCCTGGTGAGGCTCCTCGCCGCCCGGTACGCCCAGCGGCCCGAGGACCTCAAGGCGCTGGACCTGGAGCGCAACCTCACCCCGGACTGGTTTCAGAGCGAGCGGCGGATCGGCTACGTCTTCTACGCCGATCGATTCGCCGGCGACCTCGCGGGGGTCTCCGAACGGCTGGACTACCTGGAGGAGCTCGGGGCGAACTACGTCCACATCATGCCGCTCCTGAAGAGCCGCCCGGCGGGCCTCGACGACGGCGGCTACGCGGTCTCGGACTACCGCAAGGTCCAGGAGTCGCTCGGGACGATGGAGGACCTCCGAGGGCTCTGCGCACTCATGAGGAGGCGCGGCATGAGCCTCTGCCTCGACCTCGTCCTAAACCACTGCGCCAGCGAGCACGAGTGGGCGCAAGGGGCTCGTCGAGGCGAGCCGGAGTACGAGGAGATGTTCTACGTCTTCGGGGACCGGAGCCTCCCCGACGAGTACGAGAAGACGCTCCCCGAGGTCTTTCCGGAGACGGCGCCGGGAAACTTCACGCCTATCGAGGAGACGGGCAAGTGGGTGTGGACGACCTTCAACGACTACCAGTGGGACCTCAACTGGTCCAACCCGCGGGTCTTCGTGGAGATGACGGACGTCCTGCTGACGCTTGCGAACGTCGGCGTGGAGGTCTTCCGGCTGGACGCGGTCGCGTTTATGTGGAAGGAGCTCGGGACGGATTGCCAGAACCGGCCGGAGGTCCACGATCTCCTGCAGGCGTTGAGGGCGTGCAGCCGCATCGCGTGCGCCGCCGTGATCCACAAGGCCGAGGCGATCGTGGGCCCGGATCACCTCGTGACGTACCTCGGGACGGATGCCCATCACGGCAAAGAATCCGACCTCGCCTACCACAACGCCCTCATGGTCCACCTCTGGTCCTCGCTCGCCAGCCGCGACACCCGGCTCATGGCCCACGCCCTCGGCCGCTTCCCCCGGAAGCCCGCGAACGCCGCGTGGGCGACCTACGCCCGCTGCCACGACGACATAGGCTGGGCGATAGCCGACGAAGACGCGTCGGCCGTCGGTCTCGACCCGGGCGCGCACAGATCCTTCCTCAGCGACTACTACTCGGGCACCTTTATCGGCAGCCACGCGGGCGGGGCCGTCTTCGAGGAGAACCCGAGGACCGGCGACCGGCGCATAAGCGGCACCCTGGCGAGCCTTGCGGGCCTGGAACTCGCGCAGGAGACGGGGGACGACGTGCTGCTCGAGATGGCCGTCAGGCGCATCCTGCTGTGCCACGCCCTCATCTTCGGGTACGGGGGGATACCCCTGATCTACATGGGCGACGAGCTGGGCCTCCCGGGCGACCACGCCTACCTCGAAGACCCGAACCACCGCGACGACAACCGCTGGATGCACCGCCCACGCATGGACTGGAAAAGGGCCGCGCGCCGCTCTTCGCAGGGGACGGTGGAGCACGCCATCTTCTCGGGCCTCCGCACCCTCGTGGAGGCCCGAAACCATACCCCGCATCTGCACGCCGCCACGGGGGTCGAGGTCGTGGACGAGCTGCACCCGCACGTCTTCTCCTTCGTCCGCCCGCACCCCTTGGGCCCGCTCCTCGCCCTCCACAACTTCACGGAGGATGTTCGGTACGCAAGCCTGGACGTGCCCCGCGGCCTCGGCATGACCGCGCCGGTGGACCGCATAAGCGGCGGAGCACCCAGAATCATGGGCGACGAGATCGAGCTCTCCCCCTACGAAGTCCTCTGGCTTACGGACGCTTCGTAGAGATCGGGGAACGCGCCCTACGCGGTGCTAGTATGGATCGCATGACAGAGACTAAAAGGGACACACTCGAAGGACTGAGAAAGCGGCTGGCGACGGTCGCCGACCTGGGCTCGGCGAACGCGCTGCTCGCTTGGGACCAGCAGGTTTACATGCCCAAGGGCGGGGTCGAGGGCCGGGCGGAAGGGATGGCCACGTTGAGCCGCCTCGCCCACGAGCACTTCGTCGACCCCGAGACCGGGCGCCTGCTTGACGCGGCGAGGGACCTGGACCCCGAGACGGAGGACGGGGCCCTCGTCCGGCGCGCACGGCGCGACTACGAGCGGTCGACCCGTCTGCCATCGCGGCTCGTCGAGGAGATGACGAGGGCCGAGAGCCTCGCCGAGCCGGCCTGGGTGGAGGCTCGGGCGTCGTCCGACTTCTCGCTCTTCGCCCCCCACCTTGAGAAGATACTGCCCCTCCAGCGCGAGGCGGCGGAGGCTCTGGGCTACGAGGACCATCCCTACGACGCCCTCCTCGACGGCTACGAGCCGGGGGCGAAGAAGGCCCGGCTCGAGGCGATGTTCGAAGAGCTGAAGAAGGGCATCGTGCCCATGATCCGCAGGATCTCCGAGCGGGGAGACGACGGGCGGGCGGCCGTGTTGCGCGGGGACTTCGACGAGGCGGCGCAGGAGAAGTTCGGGGAGGAGGTGGTGACCGCGTTCGGGTACGACTGGGATCGGGGCCGCCAGGACCGCACCGTCCACCCGTTCTGCATAAACTTCGGGCCGAACGACGTCAGGATCACGACGCGCTTCGATCCCGAGTGGCTCTCACCCGCCCTCTTCGGTACGATGCATGAGACCGGCCACGCCCTCTACGAGCAGGGCGTCGACCCGCGCTACGCCCGCACGCCCTTGAGCGGCGGCACCTCCATGGGCGTCCACGAGTCCCAATCAAGGATGTGGGAGAACCTCGTCGGGCGCTCCAGGGGCTTCTGGTCGCACTACTACCCCAAGCTCCAGGGAACCTTCCCGGAGCCGCTGCGCGACGTGGAGCCCGAGCAGTTCTACCGGGCGATAAACGCCGTCTCGCCATCGGAGATCCGGGTCGAGGCCGACGAGGTCACGTACAACCTGCACATCCTGCTGCGCTTCGAGCTCGAGGTCGCCCTCATCGAAGGCAGCCTCGCGGTCGCCGACCTCCCGGAGGCGTGGAACGCGAAGATGGAGGAGTACCTCGGGATCACGCCCGGGAGCTACGCCACGGGCGTCTTGCAGGACGTTCACTGGTCGAGCGGGCTCTTCGGCTACTTCCCGACCTACACCATCGGCAACGTCCTCTCGGTTCAGTTTTTCGAGGAGGCCGTGAAGGCGCGCCCGGAGATCCCGGAAGGCATCCAACGGGGCGAGTTCTCCGCGCTGCTCTCCTGGCTCAGGGAGAACATCCACCGCCACGGCAGCCGGTACCTGCCGGACGAGATCGTCGAGCGCGTCACCGGACGCCCCCTCGACACCGCGCCGTACCTCCGCTATCTGGAGACGAAGTTCGGCGAGCTGTACGAACTCTAGCCCCCGAAGAAACGACCGGGGGGGGGCGCGAACCAGGCGCCCGCCCTCCCCTCTTCCGTGCTACCGGCGCAGAATGGAGCGGAGGACCAGGGCCAGCGCGCCGACCACCACCACCACGACGGCCGCTACCGCGCCACCCAGGAGCAGCAAGGGGTTCGGCCCGCCGGTCTCGGGCATGACGTCCGAGGAGCCGGCCGCTTCTTCGGGGATGCGGACGCCGGAGACGTTGAACGGGAGCTCGGGGTCCCCGGTCTCGCGGGCGTTGAACTGGGAGTTGACGGCGAACAGATCGCCGCCGCTCTCGGCGATGGTCGTCGGGTACATGAAGGATGCGTCCGTGAAGGGCTCGCCGGCCATCCCGCTGGAGAAGTCCGCGGAGAGCTCGACGGGTACGATGGTCTCCTGCTGGTTGCGGACGACGTAGAGGGTCTGCCCGTCGAGCAGGAGGCCGTCGCCGTTCGTCAGGTCGGCGCCGCCAGTGTCGATAAGGGAGACCCCTTTGGTAGTCGTGTCGATGCGGAAGAGCTCGCCCGTGGCCGACTTGACGGTGACGAGGTAGCGGCCGTCCGCGCTCGGCGCGATACCGTTGAGGTTGAAGCCCTCACCGTACTGTACCGGCGTGCCCTCGAAGTTCAGGTAGGTCTCCATCTCGTAGCCGCCCGCCCGTCCGGGAAGACACGGTAGAGCTCGGGGTTCATCGAGTCCGTGAAAAAGGCCGAATCGTCCGGCGTGAGGGTGACGTCGTTGACGAACGTCATCTCCTGGCCGTTGTCGAAACCCTCTATGAGGGCGCCGGTCGTGGCATCGTAGACAAACATCTGTCCCGTGTCGCCGCCGGCCACGAAGAGCCGCCCGGCCCTGTCGGTCTTCATGCCGATGGCCGTGTTGCGCCCGTCGGCGCCGCCCTCGGAGAAGACGCGCGCCTCGACCCCCGGCTGGGAGACGTTCGAGGTCAAGATCGTGCCATCCGTGGTGCTCCCGACAAAGAAGTCGCCGGTCCCCTCGTTCAGCGCTATCCCCTCCGGGAAGACCTCTTCGCCGGGGAGAGGGTATACGTTCGCCTCTTCCTGCGCCAGCGCTCCCCCCCCGAGAGCCAACGAGAGCACGAGGCTCAAGGCAAGAACTGCTCTCATCCTGACGAACATGTGGGCCCCTCCCCCTCCGCGGCAAGATCTCATACGGGACGGGTTATACATGATTCGGAACGTCTCGAACCAAATCTGCACCAAATCCCCCACACGGCCGATGCTTAGCGACCGGCTACGCGCGGGTATATCTGCCCCGATGTAAAAGACTAAAGGAGGAGATGGACATGGATTTTCTGGGCAACTTGATGGGCGGCGGGGACGATCGTCGCCGGGACGAGTACCGCGATTTCGCGAGCCGCTACGACGAAGGGGCGCCGTACGATCGGATCTCCGACGAAGAGGCGATGAATCGCTACCGTGAGGTCGCACCGAACCTCTCCGAGGACGATTACCGCGAGTCGGCCCGCGAGGCGTTCTCCCGGATGTCGCCCGAGGAGCGCATGCAGTTCGGCCAGCAGTTCAGGGGCTACGCCCATGAGCAGGGCTACGGCGACTTTATCGACCGGGACCACGACGGCCAGGACGACCGCTTCCAGGACCCCGACTACCTCGCCAGCATGACGGGCCGAATGCACAGCCGCCAGCCGGACATGCTCGGGAACCTCATGGGCGGCATGATGGGTGGCGGCAACATGATGGGCGGCGGAGGCATGGGTGGCGGTATGGGCAACATGCTGGGCGGCCTTATGGGCGGAGGCGGCGGAGGCGGCATGATGGGCGGCGGAGGCATGGGTGGCGGCAACCCCATGGCCAAGGCCGCCATGGCGGGCATCGCCGCGATGGCTGTCAAGCGCATGATGAGGTAGCCGCCCAAAGCTCTGGAGTCTTGAGGCCGGTGCCGAGGGGTGCCGGCCTTTCTTATGTCCAGCCTACGGCAGCCTGACGCGTCTTGCGGCCGGGTCCGGATCCCCCTGGGACGCCCCGGTGCCGTAGGCTGGACGTTCCTCGGCTACGGCGTCGGCCGGGCCCGGCGTCCGTCTATCCCCGTCGAGGACGGCGAGGCCGTCCTTCTCTAGGCTGCGTGCGACGCCCTCGATCCAGGGCAAATCGCCGTCGGTGAAGCCGTCGCGCAAGGCGGCGCCCAGGTCGCGGAGGGTGACGCCGCTCTCGGGGGCCTCGCGCAACCTCGCCAGCGCCCGTCCCCGGTAGTATCGATTCGAGCCCTCATACCTGTAACCCGGCTTCTTCGGGGGGCGTAGCGTGGCGGAGAGAACCTCCTGGATGCTCTCTCTCGCGCGGCAACTACCGGCGACGGGGCAGGACTCGCAGAGGGGGCGGCGTGCGGTGCAGCGAA
>JADDPR010000333.1 GCA_016781775.1 Rubrobacter sp.
CAGCCTGTTGAAAAGCGGAGGACCCCAGCATCGTCTTCGGCGATGGGCCCTGCGTCTGCGGTGGCCGAGGTTGGGTAGCGGCCTGGCCGTTGGCCGCAGTGCCGCCGCCTGCGCCAACTTCTTCGGCCTCCTATCCCCGAAAGAAAGCAACCGCTTCACGTTCTGTCCCGCGGCTATCGTCAGGGCCTCGGCGTTGGTCTTCGCGAGCGTCCTCGTCCGGAACCGGCGCATCCCGTGCCAGAGCTTGCCCTCGGCGAACAAAGGCTCGATCCACACCTTGCGCTTGCGTATCGCCCTCCGGTAGGGCTCGGTCTCCATGTACGCCCTGACCAGGTCTATGTGCCCGTCCCCGGGACCGCGCCTGAGGGAGCGTCCGTTCTTGTTGGTGGTGCACCGCGGCTTGAGGGGGCAGGCGGCGCAGACCGAACCCTTCGCCCGGTAGGTGACGATCTTGCCCCGTCTGCGGTTGCCTTCCGCGTCGCCAAGTGCCCTCAGGGTCTCCCCGGCCGGGCACAGGTAGAGGTCCTCCTCGGCGTCGTAGGCGAAGGCGCTCTTGGGGAAGTAGTCGCTGCCGCGCCCTCCGGCCTCATGCAGGCTCAGGTAGGCGCGGATGCCCGCCCCTTCCACGGCCGCTATGTTCTCGATGGTTCCGTACTTGCCGTCGCCGGTGACGTGGTGGGGCCTGAGCTTCCACCGGAAGCACGTCCTCCACAGCAGGTCGGGCATGGGGCGGTTCTCGCTGACCTCGCCGGGGGTGACCAGCACGGAGAGGATGACGCGCGCCTTGCCTCCGTCTATGACGTAGTGGGTCTGGTAGCCGAGCTTCCTGCGGGCGTTGCCGGACCACCTCATGGGGCTGGCGTCGGGGTCGGTCCTCGAGGCCCTCCTGTCCGCGGTCCGTTCGCGCCCGGGCGTCCCCTTGAAGGAGCGGTCCTGGGCGCCGTCCCTTGAGATCCAATCCTCGCTTCCGGAGTTGGCCCGGACGAGGTCCTCGTCCCCCGCCGCGGGCAACATGCGGACGTGTTCCTCGGGCTCCACGTCCTCAGCACCGCGGGCAACACGCGCGTACCCTGCCTTCTCCACGGCATCTTCCTCGAAGAGACCCCGCAGGTGGCCCTCCACGAACCACCTCGGCGCCAGGGAGTCCACCGCGGCGTCCGCCTCGACCTTGGTGGCGTCGAAGAACAGCTCCTCGCCCCGCACCAGCCCCGCCTCGACGCACATCTCCACGATCCGCTCGAAGAAGCGGCGGAAGATCTCAAGCCCGTAGCGCTCGCGGATCCTGGTAAGGCTGGAGTGGTCCGGCAGACGCTCGTCGAGATCGTAGCCCACGTACCACCTCAAGGAAAGGCGGTCGGCCACCGCCTCCATGAGCCGCCGCTCGCTCCTCAGGTCCTCGAAGAAGAGGACGAGTTGGAGCTTGAAGAAGACCACGGGGTCGATGGATCTTCTGCCGCCCCCGGCGTAGAGCGGGCGCACCAGCTCCCTCACGAACGAGAGGTCGATCCGCTCCTCCAGGCGCCGGTAGAAGCTGTCCTTCGGGACCAGGTTCTCCAGCGAGAGGTCTTCGGGCAGCCTCCGGAAGTCGCGCTCTTTGATGCCCATCATGGCCGACGATGCCTCCCGAGGTAGACGGACGGGGGAGCAGTCTACCGGCCCCGACGCTCGGTGGCCCGGCCGATGGGCA
>JADDPR010000563.1 GCA_016781775.1 Rubrobacter sp.
TCGAGGGTTCGTATCAAGGTCGTTTCCGAGAATCCCAATCTTCTCGGAAGTCGCCCCCGGGCGCATTCATCTCGTAACGTCTCCGCGCACGAAGAAGCCGGGCCCCGAAGAGGACCCGGCCGGGTGGGGCAGCTAGTTCTTTGCCTGTACTCTAGGCGCCATCCTCCAGCACGAAGGTAACCGCCAAGTTGACCTTGTAGCCCCTGATCTGGCCATCGCTTATCAGGACGTTCATGTCCTTCACCCAGGCCCCCTCCACGCCCCTTAGCGTCTCGGTGGCGCGGGATAAGGCCTGGTTGATGGCGTCCTCGAAGCTCGTCTCGGACGTGGCGCTCAGCTCGGTGACTCTCGCTACGCTCATGCTTGTCTTCCTCCCCAAATCCTAGCTTGCCCTCATCCGATATATGGTCCAACAAAGCAGTTGCCAAACACGAAGGGCCGGAGCCCCGATCCGGCACCGACGCTAACTTATAATGCCCCCGTCCGCGCTAAGGAAGGGGAGGATGCTTTGAGGGGTTCGGCGTGGCTGGCGGTGTTGCTGGCCGTGTTCTTTGTGGGGTGTGGGGCTCAGGCGCCTGCCGAGCGGGTCGAAGAAGCAGCCGAAAAAAGCAAGGCGGAGGAGGCTCCCGCGCCACCGGAACCGACGGCCGAAGAGGCCGCGTCCCCCGAGCCCTCGTCGAACGAGCAAAGCCCCCCGTCGCAAGCTGACGCCGAGGACGCGAACGCGGCCTACGCCCGCCAGGTCATCACCGCCTACAAAAACGGCGGCAACGCGACCCAGGTCGAATGCCAACTCGCCAAGCTCCAATTAGACGTAGGGCCGGAGGAAGCGCAGAAGGTAGTAGACGACTTCACCAACGGTCTCGTCGCGGACATAGAGCGGGAGGGCGCGGTGCCCGAGGAAGGCCCGACCCTCCCCGAGTACCTGGCCGAGAAGGGATATACCTGCTAACCCCGACGCGGGGCGGCTATCCACCGATAAGCCGCTGTTTAGCCTGCTGGAACTCCTCTTCGGTTAGCACACCGGACTCTTTCAACGATGCCAGCTTTTGCAGCTCGTCGCCTAGAGACGCAGCCTGAGGCACGCTCTGGTTCGCTCCCTGCTTGGATTCCCGTATCCATTGCCTGAGCTGAGCGAGGTACGGTTGGAAGGCCTTCAACCCAGGTCGATCTATGGGTACACAGTTACTCTGTAAACGCGGGTTTCGGTCCCTGCTCTGACTCCAGTAGTCTTTGGTAGTAGTACCGGGGAAGGCGGGCGTGTTGACCTCGATAACCCCCATCATCATGCCCGTGTTTGCCTCTACTCCCGTGATGTCACTGTAGTAGAAGGTCGTTACCCGCGCGCCTCCCAGGGCCCCCGCCGAGAAGCCCGGCTTGATGATGAGGAGCCTATCCTGCAACGCGACGAGGGCTTGCCCATTAAGACCCCGCAGAGCAAACCGGATCTCATCACCTTCGTCTACATGCTTCTCGACATGACGTTTTGCCCGCCACCGTAGAGCCTCTACTCCTTCTCCGGCCGGTCCCTTGATCATGTTGTTTACCCTTCCTTTAGGCCTTCCCCTACGGAGTGTTTGGATCAAGCCTAATGGGTGTAGGACCCCGATGCACCGTTTCGGCCGTAGGCGTGCGACAGGGGGGCTGTTGGGTGTGTCGCGCACGAGAAAGCCGGGCCCCGAAGAGGGCCCGGCCGAAGTTTCCGGACGGTCTGGACGATCGCCCTACGACGCGGTTTGTCGGG
>JADDPR010000145.1 GCA_016781775.1 Rubrobacter sp.
CGTCGAGGAGATAGCATGGGCGTGAGGCCCACGAGGATCGCAAGCCGAAGGAGGATGAAGATGGCCGCTAAGAAGACGCCCATCAAGCCCACCCGCAGGCCCCGCCCCGAGGACGTTCGGGGGGCGGCGGGCAGGGCGCGGGAGTTCGCCGACAGGCTCAGGGAGAAGTACCCCGGACGCCGGTTCGCAGACTCCTCAGAGATCGTGCGCGAAGACCGCGACACCCGAAGCTAGCGCGAGTTAGGGCTCGTTGGCAGAGAAGCGGCCACGCCCGCTGGTGGTGGACACTTCGGTGGCGCTGAAGTTCTACCTGCCGGAGGAGGGCCACGAAGAGGCCGTGCGGCTCTTGGAAGCGGAGGAGGCCGGGGTCGCGGAGTTGCTGACCGGGTACTACCTGGAACGCGAATCAGACTTGCTCGTCTTGCGCCTACTCGACGGCTCCGTGGTCGGCGCCTTCAGCCCCCGTGGCGCTGACCCGGAAGCGGTCCAGCGAACCTTTCAGCGGATCTTCGAGGAGGTCCTCGGGGAGACCTTGCGCTGGGAGCCTGCCCCCGATCGCGGGGAGGAGCAGATCCCCCTCGCCGTTAAACCCTCTTTGCGGGTGCGTTTCTTCGGGCACTTCGAGTTGCTGCGCGACGGTGAGGTGCTCGTCCTGCGTCGTAACGGCAAAGCGCTGACCATCCTGAAGTACCTGCTGGCCAATAGGACCCGCCCGGTCTCGCAGGATCACCTGATGGGCTGGCTGTGGCCCGAGTCCAACCCCAAGAAAGCCCGCTGGTCACTGAACTCCGCCATCCACACCCTGCGAAAGCTCTTGAGTGAGAGCTCCTCCTCGTCCCCCCCGAACTACGTAGTCCTGAAGGAGGGACATTACCGTCTGTGTCCGGATGTCCGAGTGACGACGGACGTGGACGAGTTTGACGAACGCTACGAGGAAGGTCGTCGCCTGCAGAAGGCCGATCGGCCGGAGGAGGCCGCTGCCGAGTACGAGAGAGCCATCGAACTGTACCGGGGCGACTACCTGGTAGAGGACCTCTACCAGGACTGGACGATGGTCGAGCGCGAGCGCCTCTCCAACGCCTACGTGAACATGCTCTGGAGGCTCGCAGTTCACTATGCGGAGAGCGGGCAACCCCAGGAGAGTATAAGGGCGTGCTACCGTATCCTGGAAAAGGATAGGTGCCATGAGGACAGCTACCGGCTGTTGATGCGGTCCTACGCGCGGCTGGGGCTTAGGTGCAGGGCGTTGCGCCAGTACCAATTATGCGAAAGGATCCTCAGGCAAGAGTATGGCACGGTCCCCTCGCCCGAGACCCAGACCTTACATCGGAGCATAATCCTGGGAGAGGAGACAAGCTGATGTCTTGACCGCAAGCCGATAGAGACGGCCCGTACCGCTCGTTTGCGAACCCGAACCCCCAAGGACATCGACTGGTGCGGGTGGTTCTTGTACTCCACGATCCGCTCGTACTCGCGCACCGGCCACACAGGATCTCGGACAGCTGCTTGACAACGCGCATCGACCCCCTCCTGAGGTACGCCCGGATCAGGTAGATCAGACACTCCTTTCGCAGGTACCCCGGGGTCTCATGGCTCTTAATTCGGGCCCGCTCAAGCACGGCTTTAGCCTCGAGTGCGAACGCCGCCCGGATTTGCCGGTCTACCTCCGCGGTGCGTTCATCGAGCACACCCTCGCTGTTCCGAGGTGTAAGCGGGCGAACGGGCTCCGCCCTGCT
>JADDPR010000445.1 GCA_016781775.1 Rubrobacter sp.
CGCCGGAGGGGCCCCACTACCCTTTTTGCCATTTGCGTAAAGACTATCTACAACCCCTCCCGGTGGTGGCCCGTCGTCCTCGCGGCCGTCCTCCTCCTGCTCCCCCTCGCGGGTTGCGGCGGGTCCGAGGGCGGTAGCGGGGGCAACGCCGCCGAAGGCAGCGAGAACAGGATAACCGGCGACCAGTTCAGGTTGAGCGGGACGCAGAAGACGGCCCAGTTCACCGTCGGCTCCGAGGCCTTCACCGAGCAGCAGGTCCTCGGAGCCATCACCACCCGCGCCCTGGAGGCCGCCGACGCGACGGTCATCGACCGGACCGGCCTCGGCGGCAACGAGGAGGTGCGCCAGGCCCTCCTCTCGGAGGAGATCGACCTCTCCTGGGAGTACACGGCGACGGGCTGGCTCGTCCACCTGGGCGAGACGCGGTCCATCCCGGACCCCCGGGAGCTGTACGAGACCGTGGCCCGCCAGGACCTCGAAGAGAACGGCATCCGGTGGCTCGAGCCCGCCCCCGGCAACGACACATACGCCATCGCCGCGAGCGAGGAGACCCGCCGCAACCTCGGCGTCGAGACGATCTCGGACCTCGGACGCCTCGTCGAGGAGCGCCCCGAAGAGGCGACCCTCTGCTTCAACAACGAGGACGTCTTCCGCACCCGCTTCGACGGGCTCCCCGGCATGGAGCGCACCTACGGGTTCCAGTTCCCCGAAGAGAACCTCATCGAGGTCTCCCTAGACGCCGTCTACGGGGCGGCGGCGGACGGCGAGATCTGCAACTTCGGCGTCGTGTTCACCACGAGCGGCTTCATCCAGGAAGAGAATCTGAGCCTCCTGGAAGACGACAAGAACTTCTTCGCCGTCTACAACCCCTCCCTGACCATGCGCAACGAAACCCTCCAGAACTACCCGCAACTGCGGGATGTGTTCGCCCCCATAGCCGAAAGACTCGACACCGAGACGTTACGCAGGCTGAACTACGCGGTCGACGTAGAAGGGGAAACCCCCGAAGCAGTCGCCGAAGGATGGCTCCGCGAAAACGGCTTTATAGAGTAACAACTAGACCGCCGGTCCCAACAAAACGCGGCCCGGCCCCGCCTACCCTCGTTGGTAAGCGGGGCCGGGTCGTCGCATGCCAAACCCCGCGCCCCAGAAGGGCGGCCCTCAAGCCGCCCACGCCCTCGGACCACCGGACAACCCGAAGACAAGGGCTGGCCCGCTGAAATGCTGACGGGCCGACATGCGCGGTTCGCGCGGGCGCTAACCGCCCTACTCGGAGCTCTCCCTGACCTCGATGCGCTGGGGCTCGTGCGCCCGTGCAGCGGCAGCGCCCCTGACGGTGATCTCGACCATACCGTTGTCGAAGACGGCGCCGATCTTGCTGCCCTCCGTGCCGGAGGGGAGCGTTACGTCCCTTCGGAACGGGCCGTAGAAAAGCTCCCGAACGTAGGGCTCCAGCCCCTCCCCGTCGGGGTTCCCCTTGCGCTCGCCGGAGATCGTCAGCACGTCGTCGCGAAGCGTCACCTCTACGTCCTCCCGGCCGACCCCCGCAAGCTGGACCCGGACCACGAGATCCTCGTCCCGAGCGAAAATGTCGGCGTTTGGAACCCAGGCGGACGGGGCTGTCCACGGCCGGTCTTCCATCCCGGCCTCGTACCCGCGGCTGCCCACGTACCGCATCCGATCCCACTCGCCCGCTAACCCCTGCAGCCTCCCGAGCAGGTTCGCGCGCCTCTCCTCCAT
>JADDPR010000214.1 GCA_016781775.1 Rubrobacter sp.
ATGGCCCGCGCCTACAACGAGCTCTCCGCCGAGCTCGACCGCTCGCCGACGGACGCCGAGGTCGCAGAAAGGCTCGAGTGGAGCGTCGAGGACGTCCGCGACGTCAAGGACGCCATGCCGGACGCCACCAGCCTCAACCAGCCGATGGGCTCCGACGCGGACGCCTCCGAGGTCGGCGAGTTCGTCGAGGACGAGCGGGCTAGCGACACGGCAGGAGAGGTCATGCGCGAGATGGAGACCGCGGGCCTCGGCGCCGCCATCGAGCGGCTCCCGGAGCGCCAGCGCTACGTGCTGGTGAGGCGCTACGGCCTCGACGAGCGCGACGCGGCGACCCTCGCGGAGCTCAGCGACGAGCTGGGGGTATCGCGCGAGCGGGTGCGCCAACTCCAGCGCGAGGCCGAGCGTATGCTCAAGAGCGGCGAGTACGGCCGCGCCATCGGTGCGGCCGCTTAACTTTCATAACCCTCCACCAACGGGAGGCACCGTTTTGGGCGGTGCCTCCCGTTTTCGCGCCCAGAGACAGCAGGGGAACGCGTGAGAAGTTATTACACCTGACGTCCGACCAGAGCCTCCACGGTCTCGCGGTCGAGGTGCTTCCACGTTGGGGGCCCGATCTCCTTGCGCCACACCCCGCCGCGCATCATCTCGCGCACCTCGCACAGTGGCCGAAGATCACCAAATCGAACGTCTCGTCCCTGCCATGCGTCGCCTCGAGCGGATGGTGCTCGATCCATACCGGAACCGACAGGCCGAATCGCCCGATGACCTCGGCGGCGAGTTGTTGAGCGGCATCGGTCGCGCCGATGCCGGGGTTGCCCAACAGCTCGCTCGCCACAACCACGTCGGCGTCTTCGGGGTCGTCGGACACGTAGATGCGGATGCGGCAACGGGAAGGAATTCCCGCGCGGCCTTCGAAGGCATGGACGTAGTCGGTGGCGAGGTGCATGACCCCTTGCATCTGGATTGCCTGAGCCGGAGTATAGCGGTAGGGATTGCGAGTGGACCACCTCTTTGCTCTACGGAGGTTCCGAAGTAACAAGGGGGGCATTGGGGCTCCCGCCAGGACATACCGCGAGCCTTCTTTCGGCCCGATCGAGAAGTATGCTGCGTGCTTCGACGGACTATTCAGGCTCGTTCCCGATCGCAAGCCTTCTAGTCTCGCCGGACGCCTGCGATCACGAACCGGCTCCTCGGTATCGCCGGCATCCTCGAAAGGTCGACGCGCAGGTCCTGCCCCGGCACGACGCCGTAGCTCATGGACTCGGTCAGCAGACGCACCGCCCTCTTCGTGAGCTCGATCGTGATCCACTCGCCGGCGCAGCGATGATCGTGGTAATGATCGCCTCCCCCCTACGGTATGAAGTCGAAGGCGCTCCCCCCCCCACCGGCGGAACCTGTCCGGCCGAAACGCTTCCGGCTCCTCCCATATCCGGGCATCGTGGTTTGTGCCGAACAGGTCGAGAAGCACCCACGCCCCTTCGGCGAAGTGGCGGCCTCTCCAGTCGAACTCGTTGCTTACGCGGCCCCCGACGAAGGGGAAGAAAGGATAGAACCGGCGAACCTCCTGCACGAACATCTCGAGGTAATCGTCGCCGCCGACCCAAAGCTCCTGCCGGCACTCGGGATGCTCGTGCAGCGCCAACGCCGCGAAGACTATGTACCGGGCGACGGCCACCACGGGCCGCAGCACGTTGATCAGCTCCACCGCCGCCACTTCTGTGTCCAGCAGCTCCCCGTCGGGGTCCCGGTGGAAGGCGATGACGTGGGCCGCGCTTCCCTCGGGGACGGGGAGCCTCCCCGCGCGCACACCTTCTATGACCCCCCGGATCCATCGCTCCGTCCGCGCGCGGAGGATCTGTCCCCGCCAGTTCCTCGGCCCGACGGAACCGGCGCCCTCGATCATCGCCGCGAACTCGCGCGTCCTCCGTTCGGCCTCCGGCTCCGCGAGCGGAACGCCCGCCCACTCGCATGCGGCGCGGCACAGGATCTCCTCCACCTCATGAAAGAGCACGACCTCGTGCATGCCCTTCCACTCCCCGATGCGGGCGCGCCACCGATCGTCCACGGCGTCGGCGAGCCGCCGGATGCCCTCGGGGGTCATCAGAGACATGAACATCCGCTTGCGCCACCGATGCGCCTCGCCGTCCATTACCTGCGCGCTGCCTTTGTCTTGCAACAGTCTCAGCGTCGTCTGGGGCAGGGCACCCTTGCGGGTGAACCGGCCAGGCTCGTAGAAGACCTCGGCCGCCTCTTCTCCCATCATGCAGACTGCCTTCGTGAGCATGAGTCGGGTCTCGTAGACGTCGGATCGGTGGCGTCGGCACCGGTTCGGGATGAACTCGTAGCCCTCGTTCAGCAGGGCCAGCGTGCTGTCCGTGCTCAGCGCGCGGGCCGCCAGAGCGACCCCGACGGAACCGGTCAGGGCCGTCAGCGCCAGCGTGGTTTTTCTCATCGAATCTCCTCCCAGAGAGGTGCGCCGCGTTGCTCGAAGCGTACCCGTCCTACGTCTCCCCTAACGCGCCCTTCGCCCAGCAAGGAAGCCGGGGTACGCAACCACGATCTCGGGAGGTTATTGGTGCGCAGAGCGACACGGGCCTCGCCGCGCTCACCTTGGCAGGACGGTTTTTCCGCGGAGCAGGGAGGGGTTCTGACGAAACGTTCTCTTCGGGTTGGCGTCGGCTCCCGCGTCGTCCTCGCGGGGGTGTAGCCGGGCGAGGTCCGGGGAAGGTACGGACCCGCATGGCGAGGAAGAAAGAATCCACGAAGGGACGCCTGCCGGCGCGCCCGGCGGAGGCGCGGCCGACCGGAGACGCGCCGGTCGGCTTGCGGTCGTTGGGGCTTGCGGCACCCGCGCGCGGGGACCACCTGTTGTACGTTCCGGCCGGCTACAACCCCGAGCACCCTGCACCAATGGTGGTACTGCTGCACGGGGCGGGAGGAGACGCCCGCGCCACCCTGGACCTCCTCCTGCGGCCTTTGGCGGACGCGACCGGCCTGATCCTGCTCGCGCCTACCTCTCGCCGGTACACCTGGGACGTCATCGTCGGGGGGTACGGCCCGGACGTCGAGACGATCGATAAGGCCCTGGAGGAGACGTTCTCCCGCTACGCGGTGGATCCCGCCCGCTTGGCGGTCGGGGGGTTCTCCGACGGGGCCTCCTACGCGCTCTCTCTGGGGATCACCAACGGGGACCTGTTCACGCACGTCGTCGCGTTTTCGCCGGGGTTCATGGCTCCGGCCGCGCAGGTAGGCTCCCCGCGCATCTTCGTCTCGCACGGCACGCACGACGGGGTGCTCCCGATCGACCGCTGCAGCCGCGCAATCGTCCCCCGGCTCGAGCGAGCCGGTTACGACGTGACGTATCGGGAGTTCGAGGGAGGCCACACAGTCCCTCCAGAGATCGCGCTCGAGGCCGTACACTGGTTCGCCGCTCGGTAGAAGGACGGCACCGTAAGAAGCACCGCTGGCGAACATTCAGGACTCCGATAGGGCCGGTTACCTCCCCTAATTGGCCGCCTCGAGCAAGCCGCAATCCTTCACCAGGGCTACCCCTAGGGTCTTGTACCCGACCCGCTCGAAGAGGACGACCATCTTATCGTCCTCGTAGCGCTGGACCGTTCCCTCGCCCCACTTCTCGTGCACGACGCGGCCGTGCAGGGGGAAGGGTTGGTTTTGCAGGTCATCCTCGAGAACGACGCCGGACTCGCAGTTGCTGCAGTTGCCGCAGGGGGCGTCGTATTCCTCGCCGAAGTAGTTGAGCAGGTACTCGCGGCGGCAGTCCCTGACCTCTGCGTAGCCCCGGATCATCTCGATGCGCGACCGATCGAATTGCTCGCGGTCTTTCTGTGCGAGAGTGGCCTCCTCGATTACGCCGCCCTCCTCGATCCGTCCGCCCGCCACGACCTCACCCGTAGGGAGGCTCACCACCGCCCCGACCTCCTCGAGGCGGCCCAGAGCGGTGGTGAGCTTCGTTTGCGAGAGCTCCGTCTCCGCGCGCAGCTCGCGGGGGTCGATCGGCCTTTCGCGCTTCTTGCGTACCGCCTCGACGACCCGCTCGACCCGCTCTTCGTCCACCCTACCGCCCCCGGCGAGGAAGCGACGCAGGCCGAGGTCCTCGGGCCGGTAGAACAGGGTTGCCTCCGCCCTCTCGCCGTCGCGTCCGGCCCGGCCGATCTCCTGGTAGTAGGAATCCACCGAGTCGGGGACGTCGTGGTGGAAGACGAAGCGCACGTTCTCCTTATCCACGCCCATGCCGAAGGCTATGGTCGCCACGATGACTTCCGCCTCGTCGCCCATAAACTGCTCCTGTATCCTCCGCCGCTCCTCGGCCTTCATCCCCCCGTGGTAGTGGACGGCCCTCACGCCGCGCTCCCGGAGGTCCTCGGCGATCTCGCCGGTCCCCTTTCTCGTCGCCGCGTAGACGATGCCCGGCTTCTCGGCCTGCGCGACGCGCTTCAGCAAGGCGTCCCTCTTCGCCCTTTCGTCCTCGAACCTCTCGACCCCGAGCCGAATGTTGGGCCGGTCGAAGCCCCGCACGATCTGCTGCGGCTCCCGCATCCGAAGGCGCTCCACGATCTCCTCACGCACCGGGGGCGAGGCGGTGGCGGTGAGCGCGAGCACCGTCGGGTGGCCCAGAGACTCGAGGCGGCGCCGAGCCTGAGGTAGGCCGGACGGAAGTCGTGGCCCCACTCGCTGATGCAGTGTGCCTCGTCCACCACGAAAAGCGACGGCTTCGCCTCCCGAAGCCGATCTAGCGTCTCTTCGTTGCCGAACTGCTCGGGCGCCAGAAAGAGGAACTCGAGCCCGTTCTCGCCGAGGCCTTCCAATGCCTGGGAGCGGTCGGCCCCCCGTACGCCGGAGTTCAGCTGGGCCGCCCTACCGGCCCCGGTCTCCTCGATGCCCTCCACCTGATCCCTCTGCAGGGCGATCAGCGGGGAGATCACCACCGTGGGTCCCGCAAGCATCAGCGCCGCGATCTGGTAGATGGCGGACTTCCCCGAACCGGTGGGCATGACCGCTAAAGTGTCGTGCCCGTCGAGGACGGCCCGGATGGCTTCTTCCTGCCCGGGACGCAGGCCCTCCTCGTAGCCGAATTTCTGCCTCACAATGGCGTCGATGCGCTCCTTGGTCGATGGCACAGTGCGCGTCCTCCGTTCTAGGCGTGATCGGTGTTTGGCCGGTCAGGACCTTCGGAGTCTTTGCGCCGCTTGGGGACGGATCGGACCACCTTCCGGGCCCACGATGCGCCGCCGCTTCCACGCCTTGGCGCCTCATAGGAAACATCGGCGCCCTCCTCCAGGGTCCTGAAGCCCCCACCATCGATCTGCGTGTAGTGGACGAAGAGTTCCCTTCCGCCGCCGTCCGGCCTGATCGAGCCGTGGCCCTTCGCCTCATCAAACCAGCCGACCATCCCCTTGGGCATTTCTCCTGCGTCCGCCTTTCGTCTGCGGTGTTGCTTGTGACCTGCCATCCGAGCGTAGCGTGCCGACCACGAGGCGTCGTGCACACTTCGGCTCAAAAGAGCCTGCATACTTGGGGTCGTTCGCGTCCGCTGTGAAGGTTCTGCTTACGAACTTTGGAAGGAGGAATCGATCCCGGGCGCTGCTTCGAATGTGATGTGGCGAAGGGAGATCGTCCGTAGCACGCAGCCTCCTTCGGCAATGGGTAAGGGACCGTACCCGCCGGCAGGCGCTTCCGTTCGAACGATGCTCGTATCTCCTACTTGCTCGCTAACGCCCGCGAGCTATGACGATTCTCGGCTGGGCCCGGAGCCTTCTGAGGCTCTGGGCCTCGTCTTCGAAGGCCGGGGGCGAAAGGACGATTGTCCATTTTTACTGTGGGGGTTCCTGACCCGACGTGGCCGGAGGGTCCTGCCCCGTGGTGGGGACGACGTAGGGCTCGTCTTCGTCCGACCGGGCCGACTCCGATGCGCCACCTCCGGACCCCGCCTCGCCTTGCGCCTCTTCCATGACGAAGGTGACGAGCAGGTTGACCTTGTAGCCGGTGATGTTGCCGTTCTCGATCAGGACGTTCTTGTCCTTGACCCAAGCCCCCTCGACGTTGCGGAGCGTACTCGTGGCCCGGTTTATGCCCTCCCTTATGGCCTCCTCGAAGCCCTCGGAGGAAACGGCGCTGATCTCGGTGACTGACGCGACCGTCATGGCCTTATCCCCTTCCTCTTCTCCTCGCTTCCCTTGGGCGTCTTGTAGCCGCTTCGGCGCGGAAGCAAACGTTGTCGTGCTCCTCTCCTCCTCCTCCTCCTCCTCCTGCCCCCGTCCCGAGATCAGGGGTTACGACGCGCGGGTTTCCGGTTCCGCTACACGGGAGCCGACCTATGGCCTCACTCGCGATTTAGGGGACTTTCGAACCTTCGGTACATGGTGATCTTGTACCCGACGCGCTTCGGGCGCATCCTTTGCGGACGTCGACCCTGCCCCTTGCGAGGACGACCGCGGGATCAGATAGGCCTTGTGCTTATCCGCTCACCTATGCCTCAGACGAGCCCCTACCCGTAGCAGCGAGGATGACCGATTTAGAGGAGGAACTCTGTCGTAGGAAAGTCGGTGCTCCTATGCAGATAGGACTCCTCTCCGCGACGGCTTCTGAAGCACCGCGACCCCGCTCCTCCCTCCCGGTGTCCTTTCGAGGGCTCTCCTCGATCTGGGGAGCACGTAACGCAGGAGGATGCCCCCCTTGGATTACGAGTCCCCTTCCCGCTCCTGTAGTTTTTCGACGACACGGCGCTTCTCCGGGTCCTCGGCGGGGTCCTTGGAGGCCTCCAGGCGGGAGGAGGCGTCGCCCTGCTTGGCCTCGCCGACCTCGTCGCCGGCCTTGGCCTTCGTCTCGATCCTCTTGCGCTCCTCTAT
>JADDPR010000509.1 GCA_016781775.1 Rubrobacter sp.
CTTATACCCCCCAGGGAGACGTACTTGACGTCCAGGTACTCTTCTATCCCCTGCGGACCGCCCTCGCGCCCCACGCCCGACTCTTTTACGCCCCCGAACGGGGCTTGCGCGGTCGAGGGCATCCCGTCGTTTGCCCCGAGGATGCCGTATTCGAGGTTCTCGGCGAGGCGCATTACCCGGCCGACGTCGTGGGTGTAGTAGTAGGCGGCGAGGCCGTAGTCTGTGTCGTTCGCCCGGCGGACCACCTCGTCCTCCGTCTCGAACGGCAGGACCGCCGCGACCGGCCCGAACGTCTCCTCGTTCGCCACGAGCATCGAGTCGTCGGCGTCGGTGAGGACGGTCGGGGCATAGAAGGCGCCGCCGTTCGTGCCTGCGGCCCCGTTCGGCCTCTCGCCGCCGAGGAGGACCGTAGCCCCCTTCTCCCTGGCGTCGGAGACGTGGCGCTCGACCTTTTCGAGGGCCTTCGGTTCGATCAGGGGCCCTACCTCCACGCCCTCCTCGAACCCGTCGCCGACCTTCATCTCGCCGAGGCGGGCGGCGAGCTTCCGGGCGAACTCCTCGGCCACCCCCTTCTGGACGTAGATGCGGTTCGCCGCGACGCACGTCTGGCCCATGTTGCGCATCTTCGAGGCGACCGCGCCCTCGACCGCCGCATCCAGGTCCGCGTCCTCGAAGACCAGGAACGGGGCGTGGCCTCCGAGCTCGAGGCTCAGGCGCTTGACCGTGTCGGCGGCCTGGCGCATGAGGAGCTTGCCGACCTCGGTGGAGCCGGTGAAAGAGAGCTTGCGGACGCGGACGTCCTCCATGATCGCGGCGGTGATCGAGGCGGGGTCCGTGCCGCAGACGACGGAGAGGACGCCCTCGGGGAGGCCGGCCTCCTCGAAGATCTTCGCGAGCTCCAGAGCCGAGAGCGGGGTGAGCTCGGAGGGCTTTATGACCATCGTGCAGCCGGCGGCCAGAGCGGGGCCGAGCTTGCGCGTGATCATGGCCGAGGGAAAGTTCCAAGGCGTGATCGCCGCCGTCACCCCGACCGGGCGCTTGAGGACCATGATGCGCTTTTCGGGGAACGCCGCCGGGATCGTCTGCCCGTAGACCCGCCTCCCCTCCTCGGCGAACCACTCCAGAAACGAGGCGGAGTAGTTGATCTCGCCTCTCGACTCGGCGAGGGGCTTCCCCTGCTCGAGCGTCATCACGCGCGCGAGGTGCTCCTTGCGCTCGTGCATCAGGGCGACGGCCCGGCGCAGGATGCCGGCGCGATGCTGGGCGGTGGTCTTCCCCCACGCCTCCTGGGCGGCGCTCGCGGCGTCTATGCTCCGCTGCATCTCCTCACGCCCGCCTTCGGGGAGGGTGGCTACCGTCTCGCCGTTCGCGGGGTTGAGGACGTCGAAGGTCTTGCCCCCCGAGGCCTCCCCCACCCACTCGCCACCCACGAAGAGCTTGTTCGCCAAATCCGTCTCGATCATCTCTCCTCCAGACCCGGAACTTCCCGCTTGTAAGGCATTGTAGGACGCCTATACCGACCCGCGCTCGGGCTCCCCTAACAGGCTTACCACGACGAAGACGACGGCGACCGTCGTCCTCGACAGCCGATCGGGGCGTCTGCCAGAAGCCCGTAGACGAGCATGAGAGACCACGGCCGCGGCCCCCGCCATCACGGCTTGGGGAGTGCCCGTGTCCCGGTCACGACGGCGGGAGCGAGCGCGACGACGGCGTGGTCGAGGGCGTTAGCCGTCGATTTTCTTTCCTGCCACGAGCGTCAGGAGCTCGAAAGCGACGTTGGCGGCCAGGAGTGAGGTGACCTGCCCCGGCCCGTCGTACTGCGGATAAACCTCCACTACGTCGCAACCGACGATGTCGAGGCCCGAGAGACCGCGCAAGAACTCTTGCGCCTCCCGGCTCGTGAAGCCGCCGATCTCCAGCGTCCCGGTGCCGGGGGCGTAGGCCGGGTCGACGAAGTCCACGTCGAAGGAGACGTAGGCCCTCGCGTCGCCGACGCGCTCCCTTATGCGGGAGACCGTCGCCTCGATCCCGAGCTTTCGTATCCCGTCGGTGGTGATGAGGTCGAAGCCGAGGTCGCGCGAGGCTTCGAGGTCGCCGGGATTGTAGAGCGAGCCGCGCATGCCTACCTGGATCGAGCGCGAAGGGTCGAGCAGCCCCTCCTCGACGGCGCGGCGAAACACGGTGCCGTGGTTGTACTTCTGGCCGAAGTAGGCGTCCCAGGTGTCGGCGTGGGAGTCGAGCTGCACGAGCGCCAGGGGGCCGTGTACAGCGGCGGCGGCCCGGAGCTCGGGGAGGGCGATGGCGTGGTCGCCGCCCAGCACGATCGGGACGACGCCCGCCTCGTGGATCGGGGCGAGCCCGGCCGCTATGCTCGCATAACTCTCCTCGATGAAGCCAGGGACCACGGCGACGTCGCCGTAGTCGATGACCGAGAGGTGCTCGAAGATCTGGATGCCCTGCGAGGGGTTGTAGGGCCGGAGGAGGTGCGAGACGCTCCGGATGCCCTCGGGGCCGAAGCGGGCCCCGGCCCGGAAGCTCGCGCCCGTATCGAACGGCGCGCCGACGATGGCGGCATCGGCGTTGGCCAGATCCTGGACGTTCGGGAGGCGCATGAACGTGCGCACGCCGCTGAATCGCGGGGTCTCGAAGGAGTTGGCGGGCTCGTATCGGGTCAATCGTTCTCCTTTCGTCGCGGGCAGGCGTCGTTGGCGGTCCGCCGGTTCCCGTCGGGCGGATCTTACCCCTCGACGGGGCGTCGGCTGTCGCGGCCGGCGAGCCGGGTCTTGAGGCCGTGGGCGGCCAGGATCACGGCGAGCGCCACGAGGGTCAGGTAGAGCCGGACAGCGGCGCCCTCGGTGAAGGCCATCTCGCCGAGCATCCGCATGATGGGGATGAGGACCAGACCAACGAGCGCGTAGGCCAGGTCGGCAGCCGGTTCCGCATGGTTGATGACCTCCCCGCTCCCGACGAAGAGCCCGGCCCCGATGATCGGGCCGGGCGAGATCGTGTGCCGCTGCTTCGGCCCAGGCTGTAGCCGGGGCTCTTCCTCGCGCCCCGCTCCGCCCCGTAGACCGGCATTGATCCGTTCCTTTCCCCGAGGGTCCCTCCGGGCGAGCCCTACAAGCCGTTCACGCTCTCCTTGAGGGTCTCGACGATAAACGCGAGGTCCTCGTCGGTGACGACGAGTGGCGGCGCGAGGGTGACGACGTTATTGAACCCGGCGACGGTGTCGCCGTTCTTGCCGACGATGAGCCCCCGCTCCTTGCACCCCGAGACGACCTTCCCGACCTTCTCCGCCGAGGCCGGGGCCTTGCTCTCCTTGTCCTCGACGAGCTCGATGCCGACGAGGAGGCCCTTGCCCCGGATCTGGCCGACGTTCGGGTGATCCCGGAGGCTGGAGAGCGCGTCCATCAGCTTCTCCCCCATCGCCGCCGAGCGCTCGGGGAGTTCTTCGTCTTCCATAATCTGGAGGTTTCGGATCGCCAAAGCGCAGGCGGTCGCGTTACCGCCGAAGGTGTTGACGTGGCGGAAGTGGGCGTACTCCTCGGTGTCCATGAACTTCTCGAAGAGCTCGCGCTTCACGGCGGTCGCGGAGAGCGGCAGGTAGGCGCTCGTGATGCCCTTGGCCATGGTGACGATGTCCGGTTTTATCCCGTAGTGCTGGTGCCCGAACTTCTTGCCCGTCCTGCCGAAGCCCGAGATGACCTCGTCGATGATGAGGAGGGCGCCGGTCCTCTCGCAGATCCGGGCGACCTCCTCGACGTAGCCGTCGGGCGGGATGAGGATGCCGCCGCCGGTGATCATCGGCTCCATGATGACGCCGGCGACGGTCTCGGGGAGCTCCCACTGGATGGTGCGCTCGATCTCCCCCGCGCACTCTAGGTTGCACGCCGGACGGTCGGAGCAGTACGCGCAACGGTAACGGTCCGGCGGCTGGACGTGCAGGAATCCGGGGGCCAGAGGCTCGTAGCGGAACTTCCGCTGGGCCTGGCCCGTCGCCGCGAGGGCGCCCATCGTGTTGCCGTGGTAGGCCCGGTAGCGGGAGACGAACTTGTGGCGACCCGGCTCGCCGTTCTGCTCGTGAAACTGGCGGGCTACCTTGAAGGCTACCTCGTTCGCCTCGGAGCCGGAGTTGGAGTAGTAGATGACGTATTCGTCGTCGAGCCACTCGTTGAGCTTCTCGGCGAGCTCGACGGCGGGCTTGTGGCTCATGGTGAGGGGGTAGTACGGGAGCTTCACGAGCTGGTCGTAGGCCGCACGAGCAAGCTCCTCGCGGCCGTAGCCGACGTTTACGCACCACAAGCCGCTCATGCCGTCCAGGTAGCGGTTGCCCATCGTGTCGGAGATCCAGGCCCCCGATCCCTCCTCGACCATCATCGCCGTCGAGGCCTGCCCGCTCCCCGGGTTGACGCGGCTCATGGAGTGCCAGACGTAACGGCGATCCTTCTCGGCCCACTCCTCGGCGCCATTCGCCCCGGTGTTAGTATTCTTCTGCGTATCCACGGCCCCTCCTGTGTAGATCCTTCTCGTCTAGCCCAGTATCTTACGATGGTCCTCGTACGACATCCCGTGCGCCTCAGCGACCGGCTCCGAGACGAGGCTGCCTCGGAGCGTGCTGAGTCCCTTCGCCAGCGCCCCGTCCTCCCTCGCCGCCCCCTCTATGCCGTGGTCGGCGATCTTCATGAGGTACGGCAGCGTAACGCTCGTGAGCGCCAGGGTCGAGGTGCGGGCCACGGCGCCGGGGATGTTCGCCACGCAGTAGTGGACGACCCCCTCCTCCATGTACGTCGGCTCGGAGTGCGTCGTCGGGCGGCTCGTCTCGATGCACCCGCCCTGGTCTATCGCCACGTCCACGATCACGGAGCCGTCCCGCATCGAGGCGACCATCTCGCGGCTCACCAGCTTTGGCGCCTTCGCCCCGTGCACCAGGACCGCGCCGATGACGACGTCGGACTCGGCGACGTAGGAGGCCGTCCTGGAGCGGTTGGGGATGACGAGGTCGACCCTGCCCCCGAAGATGTCCGAGAGGTAGGCGAGCCGCTTGGGGTTGATGTCGAGGACGCGCACGATGGCGCGCATCCCCACCGCTATCTTCGCCGCCTCCGTCCCGACGACGCCCCCGCCCACGATCGTCACCTTCGCCGCAGGCGTTCCGGGGACGCCCCCGAGGAGGAGCCCCGCGCCCCCGCTCGGGCTCTCCAAACAATGCGCCGCGGCCTGCGTCGCCATCCTGCCCGCCACCTCGCTCATTGGGGTCAGGAGCGGCAGGCTCCCGTCCGGCAGCTCGACGGTCTCGTAGGCGATGGAATCGACCTTGCGCTCGGTCAGAAACTCGGTGAGCTCCCTGTCGGCGGCGAGGTGCAGGTAAGTAAAGAGTTCCTGTCCGATCCGGAGGCGATCGTACTCCGAAGGCACGGGCTCCTTGACCTTCACGATCAGATCGGCCGAGGAGAAGACCTCGTCGGGGCCGTCGACGAGGCGCGCGCCGGCTGCCTCGTACTCCTCGTCGGTGAAGCCGGCGTTCCTTCCGGCCCCCTTCTCGACGACTACCTCGTGACCGTGGTGGACGAGCTCCGAGGTCCCGTCGGGCTGCAACGAGACGCGGCCTTCGAGGTCTTTGATCTCCCTGGGCACCCCAATGACCCTGGACATACGCCGCACCCCTTCCGCGTCGCCGTTTGGACCAACCGTAGCTTACAACAGGCCCCCGACGGGCGTGGTGCGGATGGCGCCAGCGGGGCTAGGCGCCCCTCTTGAGCTTCCCGCGCGGCGCGGGACGGTCCCTGTCGCCGAAGTTCACGGAAGGGGCGTGGAGGTCGTAGCGGATGGCGGCGAGGCGGAGGGCGAAGATCAGGGCCATAGAGACCGGCACGGCGAAGGTGGCGGGGACCTCCAGCCTCGTGAGCACAACGAAGAGGACGGCGCCGGCGATGGAGGCGGTCGCGTAGATCTCCTTGCGCAGCACGAGCGGGACCTCGGCGCACAGGACGTCGCGCATTGCGCCGCCCGCGGCGCCGGTCATCACGCCCATGACGACCACTATGGGGGCGGGGACGCCGAGAAGCTCCGCCGTCTGGGCGCCGGTTACGGTGAAGAGCGAGAGGCCGAAGGCGTCGGCGACGAGGAGCGAGCCGTCCGGGGGCCTGAAGAACCGGGTGTAGACGAGGATCGCGGCGGCGGCCGAGAGGATGGCGAGGAGGTAGGTGGGGTCGGAGATTCAGAACACCGGCCGGTCGAGGAGCACATCACGTAACGTCCCCCCGCCAACCGCCGTAACGACGGCGACGACGGTCACGCCGAAGAGGTCCATCCCCCTGCGCCCGGCCGTCAGCGCGCCGCTGACGGCGAAGACGGCGACGCCGAACATGTCGAGCAGGTAGATCATCTTGCGGTAAGGGGCGCCGGGACGGCGCGGGTCGAGACCAGCATCTCCTTTGTATACACCAGGAGACCGACCGGGTCACGAAGAAGATCACACCCGGAGTTTGGGACGATGGTGGGGCGCCCGACGCCAGGGTATCAGTGATACACCTACGATTTGTCGGCCGAAGAAAGAGGCTTTCTCATGGCGAAACCCGAGCGGATCGGGCCCGGCGTGTATCGGGTGGACGCGGTAGGCTTGTCGAACTCGATCTCCGTGCTGCTTGTGGAGGGCGACGACGGCTGGACGCTCGTGGACTCCGGCCTCGGCTCGAGCGCGGGGCGCATCCGGGACGCGCTGATCTCCCTCGGCGGGGCCCCGGAAGATCTCAAGCGCGTCTACCTGACGCACCACCACCCGGATCACATCGGCGG
>JADDPR010000018.1 GCA_016781775.1 Rubrobacter sp.
GAAGAGGAACCGGAAGCATCTGCAACGCAACGGTCAGCGCAACGGTCGGACCGGGCCGATGACGTGATGCAGCACGGCCCGGAATGCGGGTGTCTGTGGTGCGAGGACGAGCCGGAAGAGGTGGCCGACGGATGGGAGGGGGACTACTAATGGACGCCCCTACCACTCTCCGCACGCTCCGCCGGCGGGGCTACTCCGCGACTATCGAAGGGGGCAAGCTCAAGCTCCGCGGTCCCGCCAAGCCGCCCGAGGACCTGGAGGCCGCCATCCTCGAGCACCGGGACGAGCTCGTCCGCCTGGTCGAAGAGGAGATCGTCGTGGACGAGCGGGAGGTCTTCGAGATGGCCCGCGAGTTCTTCGGTAAGGGCCAGAGGGGCGCCGCGTGATCGCGCTCGCCCCCGGTCGGCGGCCTCTATGCGTAATACCGGAAGGGGGGCATTCTAGCCTCGAGGTAGGCTGCAAACTAGTGTTTGCGCAACACCTCAAAGGGCAAACCGGCGAACCCGCTCCCCGACGTATGGGCCATTTCGACCGGGGGAGGGCCTTCCATTTGCCTGCATTGTCTACTCAGCGCATCTATCAAGTTAACAAAGCCCCGCGCCGTGCGTATCGCATGGGACCGGGGCGAAGCGACGAAGGGAGAGTCTTGGACGTAGCGAAGGTCGAGCAGATCGAGGGCGACTTGAACGCCCTGATAGAGCGGAGGGCCACGCAGCGCGACAAGGCCAACGCCGAGGCGGACCTGTGGGCCATGTCGGAGAGGCGGCACCACGCCCGGCTCCGAGAGGAACGTCTACGGGATCGACTCGCCTACCACCGGGCAATGCTCGAGGCCCACACCCGCAATTTCGAGGAGCTCCTGCGACGCCACCGCGTAGGGTTGAGGCTCTGCGAGGAGGCTTTGGGGATAGCCGCCGGTCCGGGGAACGGGCGGGCTTGATGAACACGAACGGCGCCGCGCCGGAGAACGGCGCGAGGCTTTTGGACCGTTTCCTCCTGCCTACCGCGCGCCGTCCACTACCTGCCGGGGGCGGACTATCGTCCCCGGCGTTACCCACGGAGAGGAGAACGATGAGTAACCGGCAACTAGAGCGTGTTATGAACTTGGGTGAAAACCGCATTGGAATGCGGGTTATCTGGTTGACCCGGTTTCCTGCGGTCGCCCGTTTTCCGCATTCCCAAGCCATTTCTCATCGAGTTCATAACAGCCTCTAGACGACCGCGGCATGGAGGCCTTCGAGGAGGAGGTCGATCGCCTCGCCGAGGAGCGGGGCATCAGCTTCTCCGCCGCCCTGGCCTTGAAGACCGGCGACAAGCCGCCGGCGAAGAAGCGGTCCATGACTCAGGCCCAACTCGAAGAGGTCCGGGAGGGTATGCGCGAGCTCGAGGAGCAGAGCCTACGCACCCTCGAGATGGCGTGCGGGCAGCGGTTCGCGCAGATGATGGAGGCCGGCGAGATCGAGAAGCACGCCAAAGAGCGCGGCCTCCCCTACCAGGAAGCGTTTGCCGAGCTCCAGGACGAGGCTTACGCCCCCCTCGCCGAGGCCCAGCTCGAGAGGAGCGGTAGGGGGTTTGGGTCCGGCACGCCCGTAATGACGGAAGGCGAGGAGCGCGCCCAGCAGGGGTTCACGAACAAAGAGGTCGAGTGGCGGGCCAAGTCCCGAGGCATCCCTTACCGCGAGGCCTTCAACCAGCTCTCGGACGAGTATGCAGCCAAAGAGGCCG
>JADDPR010000085.1 GCA_016781775.1 Rubrobacter sp.
ACTCTAGTCTCTTTGGCATATGCACAGTCTACAACCGGATTCGGTATCACACTCCAACAACTTCTGGAAGACCAAAAACACGACGACCACGCGAATGACCATGATCAGGCTCCCCGCGGCTATCAGCTCGGTCTCCTGCGTCCGGCCGCTCGCGAACAGGTAGAGGCCCGTGGCGAGCACCCGGTTCTCCGTTCCGGGCAGGTACAGCAGCGGCACGATAAAGACGTTCCAGGTCTGGAAGAACACCAACACCGACAGGACCGCCACGCCCGGCCCCGACAAAGGGAGCATGATGTGCCTGAAGACCTGAAACTCGCTGGCGCCATCGACCCTGGCGGCGTTCGCCAGCTCTTCCGGCAGGTCCATGTAGAACGAGCGCATCAGGAACACGCCGATGGGCAGACCGAATCCGCTGGTGCCCGCTACCAACACGAGGATGAGCCCCGCCTTCGTGCCCAGAAGCCCGAGGTCCCTCAGCTCGTAGAAGAGCGGGATCATAACGGAGAAGAACGGGAACATCAGCCCCGTCATGAAGATCAAGAAGACGATGTTTCGCCCCGGGAAGTACAACCGTGCCAGGGCGTAACCGGCCAGCACCGACAGGGTGATCGTACCGAGCAGGGTAAGCGCGGTGATCACGACCGTGTTCCAGAAGTACCCGCCGAAGCCCCCCAGAGTCCACGCGTCGACGAAGTTCTGGAGGTTCACCGAGGTGAACAGCGCGAACGGGTCCGCGGTCACGTCCAGCGGATCCTTGACGGCGGTCGAGACGATCAGGAGCAGGGGATACAGAACGAGGGCGCTAAAGAACGCCAACCCCAGGTAAGTGGCGAGGGAACCGCTTAAACGATGGCTCATCTCCTAAGGCTCCTCCTGCGCATTGTCCCTCCTGCCCACGACCGATGATCCCGCCTCATCGCTCGCGCTCCCTCAGACGGATGAAGGCCACCGCCGAAACCAACGACAGCAGGGTGATCAGCATCGCGAGTGCGGAGCCGTACCCCGCCTCGTTCTGCTGGAAGGCCGTCTTGTACGTGTACGTGGCGAGCACCTCGCTCGCGACCCCCGGTCCCCCGCCGGTCATCACGAAGACGATGTCGAAGACGGCGAAGCCCCCTATGAGCGTGACGGCCGTCACCATCGTGAGCTGCGGGGCGATCTGCGGGATAACGACGCTCCATGCCCGCCGGAACCAGCCCGCCCCGTCGATCATGGCTGCCTCCACGGTGCTCGCGTCGACGTTTTGCAGGGCCGCGTGGAGGATCAGGAAACAGAATCCGGTCGCGGTCCAGATGGCCGCGATCAGGACCGCGTAGAGCGCGGCGTGCGGATCGGCCAGCCAGCCGCGGCTGAGCCCTTCGAGCCCGACCCCGTCGAGGAGCTTGTTCAGGCTACCGAACAGGGGATGGTATATCCACTGCCACACGATGCCCACGACCACCAGGGGGAGCACGAACGGCAGGAAGAAGAGGGTCCGAAAGACGAGAGACCCGCGGGGGCTGCTCCACACGAGGAGCGCCTCGAACAGCCCGAAGACGACCGGCGCGATCGTGCCGATGACCACCCAGATGACGTTGTTGAGGAAGGCCTTCAGCGCGACTCCATCCGTGAACATCCTCGCGTAGTTCGTCAGCCCCACCCACTCCTTGGTGGGCGCGACGCCGTTCCAACTCGTGAAGCTGAGGTAGATCGTGCTGAGGAACGGATACGCCATGAAGACCAGATAAACCAGCAGACCGGGAAGGACGAACAGCATCCCGTAGTGCATCTGCTGGCGCTGCAACGTCGATACACCCGCGGACTGCCCGAGGGGTCCCCGTTTCTGCCGGGGCACCGGAACGGCGTCACCCTCCGTCGGGCTTCGCGTGCTGGTTTGCTTCATCCCGGCCTACCCCTCTCTCGAGCTCGCCCACGCATCCTGCAACGCCGCGGCTTGCTCCTCAGGGGACCTCGAACCGCCTATAACCTCCTGGAACCCGGAGTTCATCACCTCGTTGAAGTTCTCAGACGTCAGAACGTCGACGTTATACCCGAAGGTCTCCGCCTGCGGCGATCGGGAGAGGTCGTCGAGGACCTGTTTGGACAACTCGGGCACGTCGAGCCCCTCGGTGTTGACCGGGTGGGCGGGGATCACGCTGAACTTTTCGATAAGGAAGCGAGCGGCGTCCTCCGACTGCAGGTAGTCGATAAACTTGAGCGCCCCTTCGGAATTCTGCGCGTTCTTGGCTACGAACAGGCCCGATCCCACCCCGGCCGGGGGCGAGATGCTGGAGCCGTCTATGGACGGGAACGGGAAGAAACCGACCTCGAAATCCTGGACCGTCTCGACGATCGTCGGCACTACCCAGGTGCCGGTGGGTAGCATACCGGCTCTACCGGAGTAGAACAGCGCGTTGGCATCGTCGTAGGTGATGGCGTTGACGCCCTCGGGGTAGTACTCGCTCTCTACGAAATCCCTGAAAAAGAGCTCGATGGCCCTAACCACCTCGGGGGTATCCCACCGGCCTTCCCCGAAGAGGATGTTTTCCAGCCCCTCCCTCCCCAGCATGTTGCTGACCCCGATGCTGAACAGATGACCGGCGGGCCACTGTTCCTGGTCGCCGAACGCGAATGGCGTGATCCCTTGCCCCTTGAGTTCGTCAGCGATCTGACGAAGCTCGTCCACGGTCTGCGGCACCTCCGGCACGAGATCCTTGTTGTAAAAGACGATTACTTCTTCGACGTTCTCCGGGACCCCGTAGACCTTGCCGCCGTAGGTGGCCCGCTGCTTCGCCCAGTCGTAGATGCCCCAATCGTTCTGCTTGTAGGCGTCTTCCAGGGGGCGCAGGAGCCCGGCGTCGGCCAGCACCCCGCCGAAACCCGGGCCGGTGTCGTAGGAGAAAACGTCGGGAGGGTTCCCGGATTGCAACCTGGTTTGTATGACCGTGCGCTGATCCTCCGTGGGCACGGCCTCGCGCTCCAGAGTTATGTTCGGGTTTTTCTCCTCGAATCTCGCGACGAGATCTTGCATCACTCTCTCCTGGGCGGCCGTCTCCTGGGCGGCGGTGAAGAAACGGACGACCTCGCCCCCTTGCGCCCCCTCGTTCCCACCGCAGCCCGCGACCCCCAGAAGCGCCGCACCCGCAAGCCCAGCGCCGCCGAGTCTCAGAAACTCTTTGCGACTTACCGGCCTTATCACTCTTCGCATCCGTTCTCTCCTTCCTCGCTTCTTCTTCTACCAGCTCGTGGCGTCGCCTCCAGAGACAATGTCAACCGACCTCTTTGGCACGGGCAGCATCCCCTCCGTCGCCAGAACGCTGGCTCATAAGACCCCGGCGGTTCACCCATCTCGCTAAGGAATATGGGCAGGTTCCTCGTCGCGAGCTTTCGTTCCGACCCACTCCACCGCCTCGTCGGGAAACCTACCCTCCAGACGCCATTGTGGGACACGGCGAACCGCCGCGCCAGCAGAGTAGTGTGTCCGGCACCCGTAGCGCGTAACGCCCCAGAAGGGCGCACCGTTCGGGTGCGTACGTTCGAATCTATCGGTGATGAGCCGGCGGCGTTCGGCGATCCGCCCGCCACATCGGGGCTCTCGCGTCTCGCACTGGCGGCCGCGCGAAGACCCGTGCCTCTCGTTATTGGTCAGGGGCACGCGAGGCTACACCTGCTGCGGTGGATCTGGAGATGCTGCCGGGTAGACGTTGCGGCCACCTGAGGGCAACGGTTAGGCTTGGCAAGTGAGCCGGCCTCGTCCGCTCGCCGCCGGGGCCCAGCCGGGAGGGGGCAAGTGACTCGCCCGGGGTGAGTCCCGACCGTCGGCCATCGTAGCAGCGGCGTCGGAGGGGGGTAGTAAGGTAGTGAGGACAGTAAAGATAGAGAGACCTCGGGGCAGATCGTCCTGGGGTGCGAAGGGTGCGGGGAGGAGCTGACCCTCGACGATCGCCTCGAGGAAGAGGAGCCCTCGGTCCGCAAGATCGGAAGCCCGCCGGGCGGGGCCGGCGGAAGCCCCTGAGGCAAGATCGCGTTCGGCCTCGGGCGCACCGCAAAGCCGCGCCCGAGGCCGGGGCGTCGGGGGGCCGAGGAGCGCGGCGGGCGGCCTTCGCCGTCGGTCCCCGGCCCTCGTCGATCCCCCTTCGCCGAAGCACCGTCGGCCTCGCGCCCCCTAGAGGTTGTTCACCCCGGCCCTGGCGCGCCTCTCGTCGGAGAGTGCGTACTTCATCACCTGGCTAAGGTCGGAGTGGCCCATCAGCTCTGCGAGCTCCCTGACGTGGCCGGGGTTGGCCTGCAAAAACCACGTCCCGAACGTGCGCCTGAGGTCGTGGGGCTTCAGGTCGGCCTTCTTCAGCCCGCTCTTGCGGACCCAACCGTAGAGCCTCCGCCTCAGGGTGTTCTCCGTGACGCGTCCTCCCTTCTCGTTGAGGAAGAGGTGGGGGGGAAGGAGCCTCCTGCCCGGGCAGGGCCAGCTCCTCCCGGGCCTTGAGGTAGCGCCTCAAAGATTTCTTCAGCTTCGGGCTCATCGGCACGACGCGCTCCTTGTTGCCCTTGCCCCGCGAGACCCTGACCTCCTCCTCGCCGCGGGCGAAGGAGACGTCGCCTACCGTAAGCGCCGTCGTCTCCTCTATGCGAAGACCCGCATAGATCATCGCGCTGAAGGCCGCGTGGTCGCGCGCGGCCAAAGCCCGGGCCGAGGCTGCGTTGCGGGCTTCGCGGACGGAGGCCGCCGGCTCCTCCTCGATCGTCGCGTTTATTGCTTGCTTCTGGATGGTTGCGAGGAGGACTTCGGCCTCGCGTTTGGTGAGGTGGCTGCGCTTGGGGGCCTTTTGGTGGAATCGCACCTCGTCGAGGGCGCGCGTGGGGTCGGGGAGTTCGAGCCTGCGGGAGACGGTCTGGAAGAAGCTTCGCAGGACGGCGAGGTGGTTCTTCCTGGAGGAGTCGGCCATCCCGCGCCCGTCCTTGAGGTGCACCACGTACGCCTCGACCTCGTCGGGTCCTATACTAATGTAGGGAGCATCGAAGGAATCCTCGCCGCCGAGCCTGAGGGCAAGCCAGCGCTGGAAGAGCTCGAGCTTCTTTCGGTAGTCGCCGACGGTCTTCTCGCTCCGCCCGCCCGCGCGCTTGGCCAAGAGGAAGAAGTGGATCGCGTCCCCGAGCCAGAGCCCATCGTCTCGCACCTCGGCTCCGACCGTTGCCCCGGTTGAGGCTTCGCGCACCTCAACGTCCTCCATCGCTCCGTTCTCCCTTCGATGCGTTCTTAGCAGCTTATCCTCATAATCTTACACATACAAGGCACCATGAAAACGGCTTGCGCGTTCGGGAATAGAGTCCCCAAAGACGGGACCGAGAGGAGGCGCGCGAACGAATGCTTTACGTGGGGGTGGACGCGCACAAGGCGCACTCGCAGATGACGGTGATGGACGAAAAGGGGGCGGTGCTGGAGCGAAGGCGGGTGGCGAGCTCGCGCGAAGGGATGCTCGAGGCGCTCGGGTCGCACCGCGGGGACGCCGGCGGACCGATGAAGGCGGTCTTGGAGGCCGGGTACGGCTGGGGCCCGATCTACGACTGGATCGGGGAGGTCGCCGACGAGGTCTTGCTGGCGCACCCGCTGAAGGTGAGGGCCATAGCCGACGCCAAGATCAAGACCGACAAGCTCGACTCCGAGATGCTCGCGCACCTCTTGCGGGCCGACCTCATCCCCGAGGCCTACGCCCCCTCCAAGGAGGTGAGGGCCACCAAGCGGGTGCTGCGCCAGAGGATGTTCCTCGTGCGCCTCAGGACGATGGTGAAGAACCGCGTCCGGGCGCTCTTGTCCCAGCACGGTATCTCCCCGCCGCCGGTGAGCGACCTGTTCGGCAAGAAGGGGATCGCCTGGCTCAAGGAGGAGCCCGAGCTTCCCGACCCCGACGGTTGGCTGCTGGGCGAGGACGTGGCGCTCGCGGAGGTCCTCAAGGAGAAGATCCGCGCGACCGAAGGCCTCATCAAAGACCTGGCGGAGGGCGACGAGGCGGTGGGTTGGCTCAGAACCCTGCCGGGCGTGGGCGAGTTCTTCTCGGTGTTGATCCGCCACGAGGTGGGCGAGATGGACCGCTTCCCGAGCGCCAAGAAGTTCGCTTCCTACACGGGGTTGGTGCCCTCGACCTACGCCTCCGGAAAGAGGGTCACCCACGGGAGGCTCACCAAGGAGGGCAACAAGTGGCTGAGGTGGGCGTTCGTGGAGGCGGTGAGCCCGGCCGTGAGGAGCTCGCCGTACCTGCGCGTCTCCTACGAGCGCATCAAGAACCGCCGCGGGACCAAGGACGCCAGGACCGCCACGGCCAGGAAGCTGGCGGAGCTCAGCTGGGCGGTGTGCACCGAGCGGCGTGAGTACGAAGAGCGGTGAGAAGAGGAGCTACCAGAAAGGAGGTCGCCGTGAGCGGATGAGCGGCGAGCAAGCGTTTCGGACCCCGGCTGCCCTCTTTGCTCCTTGGGCGTGAGGCCCCTCATACAAGGCTAGGGAGCCGCGGGTCCCACGGGAGCGGTGTGTGTCGGTCGGCCTTGGAGGCCGGCCGGGCACGGATGGAAGGATGACCAAGGGTCGAGCGGGGTGGAAATCCCGTTAGAGAACCGACGCTTGACAAGCGTTTTCATGGAAGGAGGCGTTTTCCGCTTAGGTAAGCGGGTCATGGTTATAGGAACCCGGGACGCCGCCCTTAGTGTGTAAGATTATTCGAGAAAGCTTGCCAGTCGGCCGACGGCCGAAAGGCCGATTTGCGGTTATCAACCCGAACTAAGTACATTCACGCAATTTTTGC
>JADDPR010000167.1 GCA_016781775.1 Rubrobacter sp.
TAGGTCTTTCCACACTTAGCGGTAGAGAAAGAACAGGTTAAGAGGTAACAAGGAGTTGTCCGGAGCATGACCGAATCCAAAAAGCGCATAGCCCTCAAGCCGCACATGAAGCAGATCCGGGAGTGGGTGGACGCGGGGAAGACGGACGATTGGATCGCCGACGCCCTGGGCACCAGCGCGTCCAGCGTACAGTCGTTTCGGTCGCGCAACGACATCTACCGTCGCGACAGGGGGCCACGTGAGCCGGTGAGCGTCTTCGAGGGCGTCCTGGATCACGGCGAGCGCGACGGATGGGGTTTGTGGCTCGACCCCGCCATCGCGGACGACCCGATCTGGAGGGAGTACTGGTCTGGCGTCGACTCCGTGATGGTGAAGGTGGCGGAGGACTCGATCGTCCTGGAGGTCGCCGCTAGCGCCCCGAGTAGCAGCGAGGATGGCAACGGATCTTCGGAGTTCGACGGTGCCTCCATCGCCGTCGAAGCGGCGGTCGAGAGGCCGGCGGAGCCCGCCCTGCCCGCAGCCGAGGAGGCGCCGGCGATCGAGCAGGAGTCCGTCTCCGAGCCGGGACGCGAGCGGGGCAGGGTCAAGTGGTTCGACGCTGAGAAGGGCTACGGCTTCCTGGTCCGTCCGACCGGCGAGGACCTCTTCGTTCACCACTCGGAGGTCGAGGGCGACGCCTCGGACCTCGGGCCAGGCGGCGAGGTCGAATACGTCGTGGGCCGCAACGATCGCGGCCCGAACGCCCGCACGGTACGCCTCGTGCAGTAGCGCGCCAAAGGGTCCGCCCCCGACTCGATGCGGAGAAGGCCCCCGGGACCATTAGCGGTCCCGGGGGCCTTCTCCGTCCCCTAACTGCCGGGGAGATTCAGGACGAGAGGTGGCCCTTGGCGGCGAGTTCGAGTAGCTCTGGTGGGGCTCCGGACTTGCTCCAGAGGAGGCGGGTGATGGAGGCGTTCGGGGCGCGCTCGGAGCCCGGCAGGATCTCCTCGCCGAAGAGGTCCCGGAGAAAGGCGCGCATAACGCCGCCGTGGGAGACGAGGAGCAGGCGGTCGTCGGGGGTGTGGTTCGCCCGTATGGAGGAGAGCGCCTCGACGAAGCGGCCTAGAATCTCTTCGTCGGTCTCGGCGCCGACGAGGGTCCAACGCTCCTCCTCGGGCAGGGCCAGAAACTTCTCGGCGAACTCGGGGTCGCGGGCCTCCTGCTCGGCCCAGGTGTGGCCCTCCAGGATGCCGCCCTTGCGCTCCATCAGGCCCGGCACCGGTACGACCTCCCCCGCGAAGCCCGACTCCCGCGCCACGATCGTGGCCGTCTCGAAGGCTCGCGAGAGCGGGCTTGCGTAGACGCCGGAGACCTCGGTCCCCCGCAACGCCCGACCGGCCTCGGCGGCTTGTCGCCGTCCAAGCTCCGAGAGGGGGAAATCTAGCTGACCCTGCCATACCCCGGTTGCGTTCGCCGTCGACTGGCCGTGGCGCACCAGTATGAGTTCCTGCCGCTCGTTCTCGTCGTGTAAGCTCATGCGCGTTAGGTTAGTGCATGAGACCCGCATCCGGCAAACGGCGTCGCACCTCCCCGCGTCGGTTCCGCCGGGCAGAACCCGATGCTAAGATGCTCCCCGGATGCAGGGTATTCGAGGATGGGGGTCTTTCCGTATGTTCTGGAGGAGACGCGGTCGCGACAAGACCGAGGCGAGACCAACGAATCCGACGGCGCCCCGGGTGGGCGACGCGCAACCTCCCGCGGCCGACGCAGAGGAACAGCCGGAGGAGGTGGAGCGCACCGGGACGGCGCCTCCAGGGACAGGGCCTATCGAGTTGGAGCGCGATGCCCCGCGTCCGGTCGCGATCCAGCACGCCGCCGAGGAGCTCAGCCGGCGCGGTGACAGGGTGGTCGAATTGTTCAAGGAGGTTAGATCCCCCAAGGGACGAGCCAACCTCGCCATCCACCTCAAGCGCGGTTCGGAGACCGAGGAGGACGTCTTCGTCGAGGTAGCGACGGGCCCGTGGGACGATGAGGCCATAGGGAAAGCGGCCTGGACGGCCGCCATCTTGCGCGGCTCGGAGCACGCGGGCGCGAACCTCGAATTCCTTAGTGCCTACCCGCTGCCCGACGAGGTGCGCTTCTTTGGGGAGCGATCCCCTGTGGCCCTGTTGCTACTAGACCTGATCCAGGGCGACGACCTCCAGGAGCCGGAGTCAGGCGCAGAAACATTCAGAGAAGCCGCAAACCGTCACTGGGGCTTGAACCTCGAATACGACACCGGGATGCTTTCACCGATCGAGGAGTTGCTGACGACGGCGCTGAACGAGGAAGACGGGTACACGCCTCCTCGTATTCTGGACCCGCTCGTCCACGGCCTCGGATGCTACATCGGGGAGATTCTACGCCGCCACGCCCCGCAGGGCGGCTCGTGGCGCCCCGCGGGGGATTGGGGCGAAGGGATCGTCCTCGAGCTCTCGGACCTTACCGCCGATCCCCTCGGACAGGCGAGGTCGTTTCTGGAGAACGGCCCGGAAGACTCGATCGCCTTCTACGCAGAGTATGTACTGAAGGAGCTAGGTGCCGCAGGGAGTAGCCCCGGAAAAACTCCTCAAGACGCGTAGCGCTTGCGGAGCTCGCGAATGATGTGGTTGGAATCTACGAGCACCTCGTCACCGATCGTTAGGATCGGGATAGCCCGCTGACCGGAGAGCTGTATTACGGTGTTACGTCCGTCGGCGTCCGCGTTGACCGTGTGGTAGCCGAGATCCAACCGCTCCAACTCCTTCTTTACCCTGCGGCAGTAGGGGCAATACTCGCCCGTGTAAAGGGTTATCTCTTCGTTTCGAGCTTCGGAATCTGCCACGTAGCCCTCCTTGTTCTTGCCAGAAATACCTACCTTCGGATTATACCGCGACCCACCTCCAGCGCCCCCGCCGTGCCCGAAGTGGCTCCTGTAAGAGAGGCGTCAAAGTTTGTACATCGAGGCGAGGTATAGGGTAAACCTAACCTTCAGGCAGAGGCTGAAAAATTACTTCTTGAGGTGCTGGAACGCCCTGAAGCGGCGTGTTAGGGTCCACTCCGAGAGGGGGGAGCTCTCTCGGGCCAGGTGGCCGTCCAAGGTTTTAAGCCGTGGGGCCCCTGACGGGTCAGCAGGGAGGATGAATTGCTAAGAAGTAAGGCAGGGGAGCGGGCTCGCGGGAGCCGTCGTACGGATGGGGCTTCGAGGTCCGGATCCACGGCGGGAAAGCGGGGTCGGAGGTTCACGGGGCCCGTCATGATCGCCTGCGCCGTCGTCGCCGTTCTCGTAGCCTTCGATTACTGGTCCAATGCCGGCAGGATCTACCGCGGCGTGGACGTCGGGCTTGCCCAGGTCGGCGGGAAGACCCTGGACGAGGCACGAGGAGTCGTCGAGGCCCAGGCGGCGCGCCCTCTCGCGGAGATACGGCTCGCGGGCCCCGAGGCTGTTTCGTTCTCCAGGGACGAGTTGGGCATAAGCCTGGAGACCGGGGCCACGCTGCGAAAAGCGTACGCCCTGGGGCGCAAGGGGAACATCGTGCAGCGGCTCGAAGATCGTCTCGGCGCGGCCTGGGGCGTGGCGTCGGTCAGGCCCGAGATCACGTACGAGCCCGATGTAGCGCGTGGAAAGATACAGGAGCTGGCCGGCAGGCTCGACAAGCCGACCACGGAAGGCAGCGTCGCGGTATCGAACGGGACCGTCCAGGTCCGTCCCTCCGACGAGGGCTACGAGACGGACGTGGACGGCACCCTCGCAAACCTCGAGCGGGCAGTCGGCAAGCTCAGCGGCGAGGCCGCGATTGCGGGGCGCACGCTGGAGCCCGAGGTGACTACCGAGGAGGCCGAGGAGGCCGCGGCCAGGGCCGAGGAGGTCGTCTCCGGCCCGGTGACGCTCGCAGCCGGCGAGAAGAGGTGGACGCTCACGGCGGCGCAGGCCGGGCGGGCCGTAAGCGCCACCCCGAAGGACGGCCGGCTGGAGGTCGCGCTCGACAGGGAGAGGCTGCGGGCCATATTGGCGGACCCGCTCGCGGAGCTCACCGTCTCGCCGCGCGAGGCAAGCCTCGTCCCCGGGGGGGCCGGGGTTACGGTCGTGGGAAGCCGTACGGGCAAGGCGGTGCAGGAGGATCGATTCTTCGCGGAACTCGAGGCCGGGCTCTTCGAGGGGCGGCGCGAGTACGAGATACTGGTCGCCATCGACGAGCCCGAGCTGACGACCGCGGAGGCCGAGGCCCTCAAGCCGACGGATCTTATAGGCTCCTACCGGACCGATTACACCCTGAGTAGCGACAAGAGCCCCGAGCGGGTCGAGAACCTCAAGATCGCATCGAACGCCGTGAGCGGGAAGCTGTTGGCTCCGGGCGAGATCTTCTCTTTTAACGAGCTGGCCGCCCCGCTCTCGTACAAAGAGACCCACGTTATCGTGGACGGCAAGGAGACCACGGCGGACGGAGGTGGGCTCTGCCAGGTGGCCTCGACGTTGTTCAATGCGGCAAACTATGCCGGTCTGGAGATCGTCGAGCGCAATGCGCACTTCTCCGAGTTGCCGTACATCCGGCCCGGCATGGACGCGACGGTGTGGTTCGGCGCGCTCGACATGAGGTTCAAGAACACGACGGACGGTTATCTGCTGATCCAGGAGTCGGTCAGCGACGACGGGCACGTCTACGCCAGCATCTACGGCCGCCCGACCGGCATGCAGGTTCAGATGAACTCGAAGCCGACTTACAGAGGCGCGGACTCCTCCGAGTGGGTGACCTACAAGACGGTCACGGAGAACGGGAAGGTGACCTACGACGGTCCTGTCTTCACCACGGGCTACCAGCCCCTGGTCGACGAGCATGGCAGAACCATCCCGCCGACGGAGCTCAAGCCGGCGCCCATCATACCCTAGCCCCCCGACGCAACACCTCGACAACCTCACCAAGACAGGGCAGCCCGGGTTAAAACCCGGGGCCGCGCTGTAGCACCACCCAACGCGGCGTGCTACGGTTCGGCCGCGAAACGCGGCTGCCCGGGGCCCGTGTTCGGGGCTCGCTTTCTGGCCTGGGACCTTCGCTTTTGGGAACGGGAGGGGCGGAGATCGGAAACCAAAACACGCCTGTCGGGAGCAGTCTCCTGGAGACGTTCTCCACCGGGCGGTCCTCGGGTGGGGCAGGGCCGAGGGCAAAGAGCGCGACGCGTTGGATTCCTCCCCGCGCCCTCGTCGTGGTCGCGACGGTGCTTCTCCTCGTGGTCCTGGACTCGGCCCTGAACGCCGGCGAGATCCGCCGTGGCGTCCGGGTAGGAACCGTCGAACTCGGCGGGAAGACTCTGCCCCAGGCTCGCCAGGCGTTGGAGGACGAGGCCGCGGGGCTTCTCGAAGGTGTCGAAGTCTACGGGCCTCGGGGCGTCTCCTTCACCGCGAGGGAGATGGGCGTCAGGGTCGACGCCGTGGCGACGGCAGAGAGAGCCTACGCCATAGGTCGCGAGAGCGTCCTGTGGGGGTTCGGGGACCGGCTCGATGCTCTCCTGGGCGGTATGCCGGTAGCGCCCGAGGTCGGGTACGACCCGCGCGAGGTTCGGGAAGAACTCGAAACCCTCGCCGCGCCCCTGCAGGAGGTGAAGGCCAGGGAGGCGGAGGTTAGGGTCACGGGAGGCGGGGTCGAAGTCTCCGAAGCTCGGGAAGGGCGTACGGTGGATATCACCGCGACGGTTGCGAACGTCGTTGCGGCTATCGAGGCAGGGCGTGGGGAGGCTGAAGTCGTCGTCCGTGAGGAGGAGCCTGCTATCTCCACGGCGGAGGCGCGGGGGGCGGGCGAGGTCGCGGAGAAGGCCCTGGCCGGTCCGGTGACGTTCGCCTCCGGGGACGACGAGTGGGTGGTGTCCCCGGCGGAGCTCGGGGAGGCGGTGCGGGTCTCGCCGGAGGGCGGGAGGCCGCGAGTCTCCTTCGATCCCGATGAGTTGCGGAATGTTGTGGAGGGTGCGTACGCCGCGTTGACGGTGGAGCCCGTCGAGGCCGGGTTCGTCGTCGAGGACGGGGAGGTGTCGGTTCGGGAAGGCCGCGCGGGCAGGCGAGTGGAGGAAGGCAGGCTCCTCGCGGCGCTCGAAGACGGTCTACTGAAGGGGAAGGGCGGCGTGAGGAGGTTCGAGCTGCCGGTAGTGACGGCGCAGCCGGAGCTCACGGCGGAGGAGGCCAGCGACGCGAGGCCGACGACCCTCCTCGGCCGCTACCGGACGGACTACACGACCTACGACGACGGACCGGGCCGTGTGGCGAACCTGGAGATAGCCTCGCGCGCCGTCGACGAAACCGTACTTGCCCCCGGCGAGATCTTCTCTTTCAACGAGCTAGCCGAGCCCCTGGACTACTACGCGACGAGCGTGATCGTCAACGGTCAGGTGGACACCGCCGACGGCGGGGGACTCTGCCAGGTCGCCTCCACCCTGTACATGGCGGCAAACTACGCGGGCCTCGAAGTCGTGGAACGCCACCCCCACTACGCCGAACTCCCGTACATCCGGCCCGGCTTCGACGCGACGGTCTGGTTCGGGGACCTCGACATGAGGTTCGAGAACAACACCGGCAGCCACCTTCTCCTGAGGGAGTGGGTCGACGCGGAGGGTTACGTGAACGCCGAGATCTGGGGCCGCCCCAGCGGCAAAAAGGTCGAGATGAACTCCCAACTCGTCTCCACCTCGCTCGATTATGAGGGCAACCCCGTAACGGAGTGGGTCACGTACAAGAGGGTGGAGAGGAACGGCAAGGTCGTCTACGACGGTGTCGTCCACCGGGATACCTACGGCTACCTAAAGCC
>JADDPR010000353.1 GCA_016781775.1 Rubrobacter sp.
CTTCCTCCAACAGGCAGCCGGTATTCTCAATGCGGGTTCATAACACCCTCTAGGCTAGGGGCACGAGAGGTGGGGCGAAGACCGCTGCTGCTCGCGCAAGCCTGGGGACAAACTTCCGAATGCCTTCACTACAAACCCTGTATCTCGTCACTCCTGATGGTACGCCTGATCGGTCGAACCACCGTTGCTCGTAAGCCCACCGCTCCAAAAGGAGCGCATGCTCCGTGCTGGGGACGATACGCTTTATCTTGGAGGCGTCGACGGCCAGGAGCATCCCCTCGTCCCGCCTGGCCCCGCTCCGGCTGAGACCCTTTCCACCATCATCTCGTCGAACTCGTCGGCCAAGCCGCCGTCTGCGTCCTCGTCGCCGGTCGTGTCGGCGACGGAGCCGAGGTGCGCGGCCTGCTCCTTGGGGAGCCCGAAGTACACGTGCTTCTCCGATCCCATGCTCTCGATCACCTGCGGCCGGACCTCCATCGTGTTGGGGGCCTTCGTCTCGCCCCTCGCGTCCGCCTCGTCGACCGCCGCGCGGTCGCGCGGGATGCGGGTGCGGCCGAACGTCGTGGCGTCCTGCAGCGCCAGCAAGGTCATCCACAGAAGCGGCGCCGCCCCGCTCTACGGACCTCCGCTCCTCTTTGGTTCCGACGGTGCTCGCGCGTGGGTGACCGGTCCGTTGTCGTTCTCGCTCCGATCTGGTCTCGCGGGCCGATCGCGTCCGAAGTACAGCCGCAGCGCGCCGCGGCGAAAGGTTGACGGTGCGGCCTCAGTCGTCCACGACGGTCAGGGTGATGCTGCTCGGGCGCTCGGGGTCGTGGAAGATCTTCTGGTGGGCCACCTCTGAGCGGGAGCTTCTCAGGCCGTCCTCGCCGGTGTTCAGGTTCCGGTCCCAGCGGGGGAAGGAGCTGGAGGTGATCTCGACGCGTATCCGGTGGCCCTTACGGAAGGTGATGCCGGTTGCCCACAGGTCTATCGCGTACTCGTAGACCCGCCCCGGTTCGATAGGGGTCGGCTCTACGGGCTCTATAACCCCGGGCCTCGGGTAGCTCTCCCGCGCGCTCGCCCTGATGATGCCGTCCGTGACATTTATGGCCCTCCCGTCCGGGTACACGTCGACGAGCCTCGCCACGAAGTCCGTGTCCGGCGCGGAGGAGGCCGCGAAAAGGGTCGCGTACACGTCCCCTATCACCGTGTAATCCTCGGAGAGATTCTCGCTCGTATAAACGAGCACGTCCGGTCTCTTCTCGTTCGGGCGCTGGTCGCGCGCGCCGGGCCGGTAGACCGCCGGCATGAGCAGGGCGCCCCCGATCGTCGGGACCGGATCCTTCGGGTCGTAGTCGTACTCGTCGGGGGGGGCGTCGCCACCGGACGGCTCCTCCCGGGAGAGGACGCCGCCGGGGCGGAGAAACCACTTCTCCTCGCGCGAGCCGGGGACGGGCCACTCCTCGTAGCCGCGCCAGCGGTTCTCGCCCATCACGAAGACCTCGACGGCGGACTGGCCCTCCAACGCCTCCTCCCTGCCCTTGAGCGTCGCGTCGAACCACCTGACGTGGTAGCTCGTGACGTCGCCCCGGTAGTTCACGAAGGGGCCGGAGGCGGCGAAGCCGAAGTCGAGGTCGCCGACGAGGCTCGGGAAGGCCACGTTGTGGTACCAGGGGCCTATGAGCATGCGCGGGGGCCTCGTGCCTTCCTTGCGCGCCTTCTCCTTCATCGCTCCGTACTGCTTGATCGTCTCGCCGAGGAAGATGTCGTACCAGCAGCCGATGTGGAAGGTCGGGGGCGCGACTTCCTCGTAGCGGTCGTCGACGTTCAGGTAGCGCCAGAGCTTGGAGGTGATCCCCTGCCCCAGGGCGTCGAACATATACGGGACGACCCCCGCGGGATCCGGAAAGTCCTCCAGGGGCAGCGTGTCGAACTCCTCGGGGAAGTTGTCCATCACGCCGATGAGCGCCGGCAGGCGCTTCACGAGCTCCTCCCCGTCCCCGCCGTAAAGCCGAAAGACCGTATCGGGGGCGAGGATGCCCTCGGACCAGTACAGGCGCAGCCCGTACTCGCGGGCGCCGCCGCGCATGTGGGCGCCGTTGAGGTAGTTGCCGTAGGTGATGCCCGGGACCATGCTCTTGAGAGAAGGCGGCTGCATCACGGCCGCCTGCCACTGCGTCATCCCGAAGTACGACGCCCCGTACATCCCCACGCTCCCGTTCGAGCCCGGCAGCCGCGCCGCCCACTCGACCGAGTCGTAGCCGTCCTCGAACTCGTTTACGGAGGGCTCCCACTCGCCCCCCGAGGCGTAACGGCCCCGGACGTCCTGAACCACCACGATGTAGCCGGCCTGCGCTGCCTTGATAGGGTTGAGGTAGTTTCTGGCGGTCGGCAGGTCCTTGCCGTACGGCTGGCGGGTCAGGAGCACCGGGTACTCGCCGGCCGCGTCCTTCCCCGCGGGACGGTAGACGTCCGCCATGAGGGCGACGCCGTCGCGCATCTCGGCCGCAACGTTCTTCTGGACCACGATCTCCTGGATTTGTGGCATGTAGTTCCTTTCAAGGTCTCGAAAAGGGCAGCACGCACCGCGCCCCGGGGACGCGAGGGGTCTCCGGGGTGCGTGTGGCCGTTCTAGCTTTTGGAGGCGGGGGTGCTGGTGCTGGGGGTGTAGTTTTTGAACTGCTCGCGCAGGGCCATCTTCAGAAACTTGCCGGTCGCGGTCTTCGGGATCTCCTCGACGAACTCGTAGGCGTCCGGGAGCCAGAACTTGGCGAAGTCGTTCTCGAGGTGCTTCTTCAGGTCGTCCTCGGTTACCGTCTCGCCCTCCTTGAGGACGACGGCGGCCAGGGGCCGCTCGTCCCACCTCTCGTGGGGCATGGCGATCACGGCGGCCTCGGCCACGCTCGGGTGGGCCATGAGGGCGTTCTCCAGCTCGACCGAGGAGATCCACTCGCCGCCCGACTTTATGAGGTCCTTGGAGCGGTCCGTGATCTTGATGAACCCGTACTCGTCGATGGTGACGACGTCCCCGGTCTTGAACCAGCCGTCCTCCGTGAACTTGTCGTCGCCCTCGTCGGTGTTGAAGTACTTCTTTATGACCGAGTGGCCCCGGACCTCGAGCTCGCCCATCGTCTTGCCGTCCCACGGGACGAACCCCTCGTCGCCGCGCGCCCTGACCTCGACGAACGACGTCGGGTAGCCCTGCTTGGACTTGTACTCGAGCTGCTCCTCCTCCGGGAGCTCATGCATCTCCATCGTGAGCTTGGCGACGGAGCCGATCGGGGCCATCTCCGTCATCCCCCAGGCGTGGACGACCTCGATCCCGTGCCGCTCCTTGTACGCCTTTATGACGCCCTTGGGCACCGCCGCCCCCCCGATGACGAGCTGCTTTAGCGCCGAGAGGTCGTGAGCCCCGGGCTCGGCGTCGAGCGCCCGCAGCATCGCCAGGTAGACCGTGGGCACCCCCGCGGTGAACGTCACCTCCTCCTGCTCGTAGTCTTCGATCAAACTCGCGGGGTCGAGGTGCGGGCCCGGCATCACCTGCTTGGCCCCCACGAGCGCCGAGGTGAATGGGAGCCCCCAGGCGTTGACGTGGAACATCGGCACGACCGGCAGGACGCAGTCGTCCGGCCCGAGCGAGAAGGCGTTCCCCATCGCGCTCATCATCGAGTGGAGCACGATGCTCCGGTGCGAGTAGAGCGCCCCCTTGGGCCGCCCGGTCGTCCCGGAGGTGTAGCAGAGCGCCGCAGCATCGTCCTCGTCGGGGTCCGGGTACTCGAACTCGCCCTCGTCCGCCCCGGAGAGAAGCGCCTCGTAGGGGATGGCCCAGCCGGGAAGGTTCGCGCTGTCGCCGTAATTGAAGACGACGACGTGCTCGATGGACTCGGCCTTCTCCCTGAACTTCTCGAAGATCGGGACGAGCGGCTCGTCGACCATCATGACCTTGTCCTCGGCGTGGTTCGCGATGAAGGCGAGGTCGTCCTCGTGCAGGCGGGGGTTGAGGGTGTGCAGGACGGCGCCCGCGCACGGGATGCCGAAGTACGCCTCGAGATGCCCGTAGGTGTTCCAGGCGAGCGTCCCCACCCTGTCGCCGTCCCCGACACCTAGGCCCTTGAGGGCGACCGAGAGCTTCTTGGCGCGCGAGACGAAATCGGCGTAGGAGTAGCGGTGGAACGACTTGTCCGGTCTGCGCGTCACGATCTCTCTTGTCCCGTACAACTGGTCCGCGCGACGCAGGATCGTGGCCAGATTGAGCTGGTAATCCATGGTGAGACCTTGCAACGTTATCTCTCCTCCGTCGTCGATGTCCGATGCTCCACTCCGGTTGCCTCACGCGGGCGCGGCTCTTTGACCGCCGCCACGGGCAGGTCTCGCCCGGCCGCCCATTCCTCCCAGTGCGCGGCCGTCTCCCGCCGGAAGACCGCTTCGAGCTCCTCCCTGCCCGCGTCCCCCAGCCCGAGCGCCTCGCGCAGCCCCTTCCAGAAGTGGGGTTCGAGGGCCGCCACGGCGATCCAACCGTCCGAGGCTTCGTAGAGGCCGTAGCCCGGGAACCCGCCCCCGAGGTGCCCCCCCGGCGCCGTGATCCCGAACCGCAAGGGCGCGGCGAGGTACGCCGCCGCCTCCGAGAGCGGCACCTCGACGTGCCCGCCCGCTCCGTCGACCCCGCGCTCGCGCCCCAGGATCAGCGCGAGCGCCGCCGAGACGGCGCGCTCTGCCCCCGCAAGGTCGGCGAGCAGCGACCGCGGCATCTCGGGCGGCGTGAGCAGCCCGTGATTCGCGAGGTACGTCAGGTCGTGACCCGGCTCGTCCCCGCGCGGCGAAGGAAAACCGGTGATCGCGACCCCGCAAAGACGCGGGTACTTCAAGCGCAGGTCCTCCGGACCGAGCCCGAGCCTCTTCAGGGCGCCGGTCCGGCTGGAGGTAAGGAACAGGTCCGCACCCGCGAGGTAGTCCTCCAGCACGGAGAAGTCCCCGGGCTCCTTGAGGTTCAGCCCCACGATCTCCTGCCCGACCGAGAGTGCCCGATACCAGGCCGGATTCTGGTGCATCAGGGGATCGCCGGACGGCGGCTCGACCTTGACCACGGCGGCGCCCAAGGTCCGCAACCGCGCCGCGGCGGCGGGGCCGGGGACGTTGACCGCGAGCGTCACCGCTTTCAACCCGGCGAGCGGACTGGGAGCGCCGCCGACGCTCTCCGTCACGACCCAGACCCGGTCATGGACCCGGGAATCGGCGGCATCTTGTTCGGTTCATGCACACGTTCCCTTCCCCCGAAGGTATCGTGGAGGTGATGGTAGCAGCCGGGTCGCGAGAGGGTCAAGAAGGGAGAGCACCCTACGTCGCCCGCTCTTGCCCGTAGCCGTAGAATAGGCGGGGTGGAGGAGGCTCGCTACAAGCTCATGGCCGTCACGTTTCTCGGGGAGAAGGAGGTCGCCCGCTTCTCCGTCCTCGAGGTGGCCGAGCAGCGGGCGTCGGAATTGAACGAGACCGCGGAAAGAAACCCGCGGGGTTACGTACGGTACGTGGTGCGGCCGGTGGAGGGGCGCCACAAGGGCGGACGTTAGGGCCTCTGTTTGGGGACTACTGGTACGGGCCGAAGAACCTTCTCGGCCCCGCACGTCGGGGCGCGAGCCCCTCGCCGGTCCTTACAGCACTCGGAAGCGCCAGCCCCTCCACGCGGACTCGTTGACCGGCTCGAACGTCACCCTCCGGCCCGCGCGGGTCTCGGCCTCCAGCCGCCGGCATCGGTACTCGCCCGGCGCGGCGTCGGCGGGGACGACGGCGGCGAGGGTGACCCTGCTGACCCTGCCGCCTTCCGGGGAGTGGCCCCGGGGGGAAGCCCCCCGAAGACGGCCCCGCAGCGTTATCTCGTGGGACGAACGTTCCTCGTCTCCGGCGCCGTCCTTGACGAAGATGGCGAGTATCTCCCGCAAGTTCGCCCGGTGGCGCAACGAACCCATCTCGATCCCCACGACGTCCCCCGGCACGAACGCCGGCCCGATCGGTATCTCTCTGGTGCGCTCCTCCGTCAACTCCCTCACCCCGTCCTCCTTCGCTTCGTCCCGCAAAACATCCTTCATAGCGCGTATGCGGACACCCTCGGAGGGTCCGCACCGGATAAGAGAGACAACCCTGCTTCAGGGTCCCGTCGTAGTCCCTCCCCCGGGAAGGCCGGGCCGACATCGCCGGAGGGCGTTGGGCAGCCTACGGAGGGGGGATCCGGCATCGGCGCCCGCGTACGGCCCAGCCTTGTTACTTTTGTAACTCAAGTGGTCGCCACACGCACGCTTTTCGCCCGTCTTTCTAGCGCGAACGCGAGCAGTGGTGGATCACGAGAGCGGGGCGCACAAGAAGTAGGGCGCCTGGTGAGGTTCACAGACCCGTGCATCGATACCGAGGGGCGGAGAGCGTTCTCGCCGATTAAACCGCGCAGCAGCCCCCGTAGCGGAGCTTTCGGACGGATCATCTTCGTCGGTATGCGCTCGAACACTCCACGAGCCCGGACCGCGTCCCGGCCGTTGTCGTCGAGAAGTGTCGCCTCGGAGCGGCTTCATGGCGTCGCGTGGGAGTCGTGGAGAACGGCCTGACGGTCTCGGCGGAACCCGCGTGTATCAAGGTTTCGAAGGCTGCCGAAAGCTCGATCCGATGACCCGCGTAAATCCCTTCTACCGGTAGATCGCTCCTCGCTCGTTGCCTGCAGAAGGGAAGGCTCGAACCAGCTTATGTCCCACCTTACGAAGCTTCCTTGCTAGGGGCGAGCGGAATCGTCTTCTCCGACGGGCGAAGGGAATGCCGTGCCC
>JADDPR010000181.1 GCA_016781775.1 Rubrobacter sp.
GTGTGGCCGGCCCTCAGGTAGTCCACGAGCGTCTTGACCTCGACGCGGGTGCCCGAGAAGACGAGCTCGCCGCTCATGACCTCCGGGTCTCTCGAGACGATTCTTCCTTCTTTCATCGGGCTTCCTCCTCCGTCCGGGACGGTCCTGCCCGGTCCTCCCTATATTATAGGCGCGCTCCTTCGACCCTCCACGACCCCCCGGCGAGCCCTTCTCGGCATTCGTCCGGGGACGAGATCCAGGCGGACGGAGCGCCGCTGTCTCCTCGCCCCGTGGTCCGATCCTACGACTTCCGGGCGACCCCTCCGCCCTTCGGACGAGTTATCCGGGCCGTGGTCGAGCCGTTATCCGGCGGTAGCCGTTTTGTAACCGTAGCAGCGAAGGATGTCGGTGCACGCTCGGAGAGGCCGGGCCGAAGACGAAGGAGAGGCCGGTATGGAGCGCATCGACACCCGTAGGAAGTACGCGTTCGGTAAGACGATGCTGCTGGCGCTCGCGCTGGCCGTGGCCGCGGTGGTGGCGATCCTCTTCCACGCGTCCCCCGAGCGCCTGACCGCCGAGGCGAGCCCGCCGCCAGCCGAGGCCGTCAAGGCGATCCCCGAGGACAAGGGGCTCTGGCTCACCGTTCCGAAGATGGCCCGGGTGAAGGACCTGCCCGTCCTGACCGGCCCGGCAGACGACGAGGCCGCCCTCGCCGAGAGCGCCCTGCACGTCGCCGGCACGGGCCTGCCGTGGCAGGAGGAGGCGAACGTCTACATCGCCGGGCACCGCATAGGCTTCGAGGGCGAGAGGAGCCACCTCGTGTTCTACGACCTCGGCGTGCTCGAGAACGGTGACGAGGTGATCCTCACGGACGCAAACGGCGCCCGCTACACCTACCGCGTCTTCAGGAGCTTCGTCGTCGGCCCCTCCGACTACCACGTCACCGAGCCCGTGCCGGGCAGAAACATCGTGAGCCTCCAGACGTGCACCCCCGTGCCCACCTTCGAGCAGAGGATGGTGGTGCAGGCCGAGCTTACGGACGTCGTCTCCCCGGCGTAGACGCCCGGAGAGCTCAAAGAAGCGCGAGACATAAAGACGCCCCGCGGAACCTCTCCCCGCGGGGCGTCTTCTCCGGAACCGTTCCTGCGCGGCTCACCCACTCGAAGCGATGGTCAGCGCGCAACGACCTCCTCGCTCGGTAGCCCCAGCTGTTTGCCAACGGCGAGCACGGCGGCCTCGCTGCCGGGCCTGCCCGCGACCTGCACCGTCCCGTCGGCGGTGGGGACGGCGAGCGCCGGCCAACCGAGCTCGTTGTACTGGGGCGTGTGGCGCAGCAGCCGGCCCCCGACTATGAACTCGTCGCGCTCGTACTCGGCCTTGACCGCCTCCAGGGTGGGGGCGGCGCCGTCGAGCAGCGGCCCCACGAGGACGTCGACGCCCTCCACCGCCTCCAGGAACCTAGTCCTCCAGGCCTCGAGGAGCTCCCTGGCCGCTTCCGCGCCGTCGAAGGGCAGCGCGAGCTTCCACTGCACGTCCTTGCCGTAGCGCTTCGGCTCCTTCTGGTAGCGCTCTGCGTGCACCTCCCAGACCTGCTCGCGGAAGCTCACCCAGTGCTCCTCCGGTAGGTCCGGCGTCTCGACGTCGACGCCGATGCGGGCTACCGTGAGGGTTCCCACGTCCGGGAGCTCGTCGATGCCGAGGACGGGCTGCAGGTCATCTACCCCGGCGGCGAAGTAGCCCACGCTGTCGTAGCGCGCCGCCAGCGGGAAGATCCCCTCCAGAGAAGCGGCCCCGTTCGCCAGCTTCATGCCGTACACCCCGCAGCATGCGGCCGGTATGCGTACCGAGCCGCTGGTGTCCGAGCCGACCGCCAGGCGGCACACGCCGGCGGAGACCGCGGCGGCGGAACCGCCGCTGGACCCCCCGGCGGTACGCGAGCGGTCCTTAGGGGTGAGGATCGGACCGTAGAAAGGGTTGAGCCCGCTCACGCCGTATGCAAACTCGTTGAGGTTCGTCTTGCCGAGCACTATCGCGCCCTCGGCTTCAAGCGCGTCGACGACCGCAGCGTTCTTCTCGGGGACGTGGTCCGCGAAGAAATCCGAGCCGTACGTGGTCCTGAGGCCCGCCGTGTCGATCAGGTCCTTCACCGCGACCAGCACGCCGGAGAGGCGGCCGCCGCGCGGGGCCTCGGCCGCGGCCATCACCCTGTCCCTGTCAACCTCTATGAACGCCCCCAGATCCGGGTCTATGCTGTCCAAAGCTGCTACGGCGGCTTCGCGCGACACGTCCGATCCTCCTCTCTCTAGCCCTTCCTCGACACCTAAGGGGTCCCCACCCCGGGTCCGACGCCTCGCTCGGGCACGACCTTGATACTTTAAGTATAATGGTTCGTGGTTCTCCCGCAAATGGTCGAGCCGGGGATTGGGGAGGGGCGTTGGGGCGCCCCGCTTGCCGTTCATAGGAGGTGTCTCGGGTGAAGGCGCGGCTACGGTTGCTCCCTGAGTTTTTGGGGGTCTTGGCGTTCGGGTTCGTCCTCTACTTCGCCATGCTGTCCTTGCAAGGAGCCCTCGGGCCGAATGGGCTGCTGTTCTCGTTCGAGACGTGGTTGGAGAGGGCGCCGGACAGCGCTTTCTACCGCTTCTTCTGGCTCGTAGGAGACACCACCGAACCCACCTTCTACGCGAGCTTGCTAGGCGGAATCGGCCTCCTGGCGTTCGCCTTTTTGGCCCACCTGCTGTACCAAGCAAACTCCAGGTTGAGGGGCATACCAATCTGCTATGGCACGGGGCTGTGGCCCTGGATCTTCACCGCCTCGATCATAGGGCTGGGGCTCTCCGTCGTCCTGTTCGGCGGCCTGCTCGAAGGCGGGTGGGTGCCGACCTTCGTCCCGTTCGTCAGCGTGCCGGCCGCCGTGGTCTTCGTCTACGGCGCGGGCTGGAAGAACGCCCTGACCGGGGGCATCCTGGGGGCGCTCGTCACGTTCCCCATCGCCTACCTCGTCATCCAGTACGTCCTGACCCCGCTGGGCCTGCCGGGGGTCATAGGGGCCGTCACCGGCATGTGGCTCGGCGCCATCGTCGTCCTCGAACTCTGCCGGTACCTGCCCTGGATGAGCCGCGATGCGGCGCCCCCCGAAGGCGGAGAAATACCCGAGACCAGGGAGGGGACCGACCTGCCCGAGCCGCCCCCTCCCGTAGACCCGAACCGCAGGGGTTGGTTCGGCCGCAGGGTGCTCGCCGACTTCAGCGAGGCCCAGTTTTACGGGAACGAGTGGGCCTCGGCGGGTCTGCTCCTGGGCACGCTCCTCTCCTGGGTCCTCAACCCCCTTCATCCGGCGCTCGGGACCGGATTGTTGCCCGCCGTCATCCTGAGCCAGGTCCTCACCGCGGCCGTTGGCGTCCTCCTCTACTACGAGCGGTGGCGAGACCTGGGGTGGTACCCGACGTTCGTCCCGCTGGTGAGCGTGGCGCCGGCCATGGCGCTGGCCTTCGGCGGCACCATGCAAAGCATCCTGCTGGGCGCGGTGCTGGGCGCGATATTGGCACCGCCGGTGGCGCAGTTCGTCATCGACAGGCTGCCGGACCACTGGCACCTGCTCATCGGCAACACGTTGTCCATGGCCCTGTCCTCTCTGGTCGTGTTCCTGATACTGAGGTACCTGCTGGGGTTCGAGGTGCCCCCACCATCGTAGGAGAGATGTGACTGCCGACGGCCACCAGCTCCCCGGCACATCGCGCAGGGTCGGTCGAGGTGCCGATGAATCTGCACGGCTTCAAGGAGTCGTCTATGGCAAACGGTAGCAGATCGCCACGAGCGACGGGGTAGATGTCAACCCTGCTCCGGCGACAAATTAAGAGGAGGTCCGTATGGTTTACGACACGAACGTCGGCCCTTTGCCCGACGTTCTCGCGACGGTGCGGCAGGGGCGGCTACATAACCCTTTTGAGCGGATAGGATCCTCGGGGCGGACGGTTCTGAAGGGCGGGACGCTGATCGACCCGGCCAACGGCGTCGAGGCCGAGAAGGACGTGGCGTTCCGGGGGCCGCGCGTCGAGGAGGTCGAAGATGAGATCCGGCCGGAGCGCGGCGACCGCGTCTTCGACGTGAGGGGGCTTCAGGTCTGGCCGGGGCTCATCGACATCCACCTGCACCTCGGCGACCTCTTCGAGACCAGTTCGTCCCCGATCTTCGAGTCCGTAGCCGACGGCGTCACGGTGGCCCTCTCGCCGGGGGCGGGCAACTCGTTCATAGCGCCGGCGCTCCTGGGGGCGGAGGTCGACCGCGGCGTGCCCGTGAACATGGGCCTCTACCTCGGCGGCCCGAACGTCATGGGCTGCCGCCTGTCGGTGGACGAGCTGGTCGACCTCTTCAACGGCGAGCTTCCGGAGGAGGTCGCCTACGAGAAGATGACGCGCAACCCCATCACTTACCTGACCGCCCCGCTCACGGTCGGCCTGAAGGACCACATGGGGCACTTTATCGCCACCGACGAGATGCTCGACGGTCTGTTCGAGGTCTCCTCCCGGGCGGGGCTGGTCTTCATGAGCCACGCTCAAGACCCCTCCCACAGCGAGCGCCTGGCCGATCTATCGAACGGGAGGCCGTTGCACCTGACCCACTGCCCCGCGGCGGGCTCCGGGAGCCACGGCGATCCGGTCGAGAGCATGCGACGGATGGTCGAGCTGCTCAAACAGCCGCACGTCTCGGGCGACCTCACCACGTCCCACCTCAGGCTGGGGCTCGGTAACCGCGACGGCATATTGATAGACAGAGCCGCGCAACAGGTCGCCTACGAGGCCCTCGCGGACGGCACCGTCGACGTGCTCATCTCGGACGGGCAGTGCGACGCGACCATGAAGGGCTTCGGCGACACGCGCGACAACGTCCCGGCTATCCTGGAGCTGGCCGAAGCTGGCGTGCTGCCGCTCTCCCGGGCCGTGGCCACGATGACGAGCAACGTGGCCCGCCTGATGGCCGACCTCACCCGCGAGGATTGGTGGACCCGCGAGCTGGGCCACCTCGGGGCAGGGGCTAGGGCCAACGTCACGGTCGTCGATCCGCACGACAAGCTCCCCACGTTCGTCTTCGTGAACGGGGTGATGGCCGCCATGGAGAACCGCCCCGTGCGCGAAGCGAACGGGGCCGGGGGCTGGGTCACGAAGTTCGGCATCCTCGACCGCACGGGGGTCGGGGACCTAGCCGCCTTCGCCTACCACCAAGCGGAGCAGCCGGGCCGATAAGGCACCGCGGAGATCGCCGCACCGGCCGCTCCTATGGCGAAGGTCGCGGGGACGCAAGGCTTCGGAGGCGCGGGAGCCCGAGAGGCGCGCTCGTAGGCGCTTCCGCGGTAGATCGTTCCGCAGGTTCGCTCAGGAGCCTCCCACGTAGCGCTCGCCTGCTCCCGCCTTCCCCGCCAGGGGGAATCCTTCGGAGGTGCCGTCCTTGACCCGCACATTTTCGTCCCAGGGGAGGCGCCACTCGCCCGCCACCAGGTCTTGCATGTAGGTGTAGGGGCAATCCGTGACCCCACCCTCCACGGCGACAAAGCCGCGGTGCCCGAGCTGGTAGATGTTGTTCTCCACCCCCCAGTGCTCCCGAGCCTGGTCGGCACGCCCGGGGAACACCTCGCCCGTGACGACCTCCCCCGGGGTCTCGCTGCCCCGCGCCAGCATCGAGCCCTCGTAGTCGCAGAACATCCCCTCGCCCATGGAGCGGTTGATGCCGTCCGTACCCGCCATGGCGACCGAGAGGGTGTACATGAGGTTGCAGAAGGCGTTGGATTCGTTCGTGATCCTCCAGGCGTTGCGGATCGGTATGGTGTACCCCGCCGTGCGAAGAGCCACGTTCGCGCCCTTGTAGGCAACCTCGCGGGCCACCTCGGGGAACATGCCATCGTGGCAGATCATGAGGGCCAGCTTGGAGCCCGCGGGGCCGTCGCACACCTGAAGTCCCATGTCCCCGGGCTGCCAGGGCTCGACGGGCACCCAGGGATGGAGCTTGCGTTGGTAGAGCACGATCTCGCCGGTGGCGTCGATTATCAGCCCGACGTTCCAAGGGTTGCCGTCCGGGTTCTCCTCCATTACCGAGAAGCAACCCCACACCCCCTGCTCACGGCAGACGTCCTTGAAGGCGCCCACCTCCGGCCCGTCGATGCTGCACATCAGCTCCGGCGCGGTGCTCATGCTGAGCCCGTGGAGGCAGTACTCGGGGAAGACGATGAGGTCCAGGTTGGGCATGCCCTTCTTGGTGCGGACGACCTTGTCGCAGATCCGCTCGGTCTGGCTGACAAGGTCGTCGGGCGTTTCTATGACCGGGAGCTGAAACTGCACCAGCCCGACCACCATCCCGTCCGGAGTCTTGTTCAGTCCCCCGAGTTCCGTCGTCATCGCGTCCCCTTTCGACAGCACGCTCAGATCCCCAAAGAGATGGTGGGTTCAACCGGTCGGTGCAACACGGGGTAGGTTTTCGGTGTTGTCCGGATCGGAGGTGCATGAGTGGCGAGGCTGGGTCATCCCAGAGGGTTGTCCGCGGCGGGCAAGAAGGAGCTGTGGGAGCGGTGGAGGGCCGGGGAGTCCATCAGCGACATCGCCAGGGCCCTCAAGAAGCCCCCCGGCTCCATCCACGGGATGATCGAGGCCACCGGGGGCTTCTCTCCGCCAGAGCGGCGCAGGCGAGGATGCGCGCTCACTTCGGTCGAGCGGGAGGAGATCTCCCGCGGGCTCGCTGCCGGAGAATCCCTGCGTGCGATCGCCGCCCGGCTGGGCCGGTCGGCTTCCACTGTCT
>JADDPR010000547.1 GCA_016781775.1 Rubrobacter sp.
AGAAGAGTAGGGGGCTGCCCCGTCGCCTCCATACCCGGCCGGGCGTCGAAGGGGCCGAGGCCGCCTAAGCGCACCCCGGCCGAATTATCCAGACGCCCGTAGGATCTAGCCCGCTGGTCGGAGGCCGGCGATCTCGGAGGCGAAGGCGGCCCGCGCGGCCGTCTCCTGACGCTGGTCCTCCAATATCTCGACGAGCCAATCCTCCCCGTCCTCGAAGGCGATCCGCATCAGCTTGCAGAGGGTGTTGAGCGAGTCGAGGAGCAGGTCCAGCGGGGTAGGCCCGCGGTTCGCCCGCTCGTCCTCGGCCCATCGGGCGATGATCTCTCGCACGCCTTCGGGCGGGTTCGGGTAGGCGCGAAGCAGGGCGCGCTCGTGCTCGGCGTCGCTCGGGCCCTCGCCCCTCATGCGGTCCACCACGGCCGCGAGCTCGCCCTCGACGATGGGGTTGAGGTCGGGGACGTGGGGGTTCCTGAAGCGGTCGAAGAAGTGGGCGGCGTCCTGGTAGGCCTCCAAGAGCGCGCCGACCTTCGCCTCTTGGGCATGATCCGGGCAGAAGTTGAGGATCCCGTACATCTTGACCGTCGCCGTCCTCTCGCATCGGCCGCCGGCGTCGGGGTGGCGGACTACGCAGGGGAGGCCCCGCTCAAGGTCGTTGTTCGGGTCCAGGTCGCGCACGAAGTAGCGCGTAGGGTTCGTCATTCTCTCTCCAGTCGAAGCAAGGCGCCCCCGCCCGAAGGCAGAGGCGCGCGTGTATACCGTGGCTGACGTTCGGGGGAGCTGGCGGCCCCCGTATGGTGGGGAGCATGCTCGCATCGGCGCCTAGAGCTCGCCGTGGTCGCGAGCGCAGGGTCGGCAGAGCTCGTCGCCCTCGAAGAAGGCGAGGGAGTCGTCGCCGACCTCGACGAGATCGCGGCGCCAGACCCGCTCCCCGCACCCGTCGCAAAGGTCGCTCCTCGACGCTGCGCGCTGGGCGGCGACGACGTGCGAGCAATGGCCGTGCGAGGCGAAGCCGCGGCATTCGCACCTGTTCCGCTCGGGACGGGTGCCGACGCGGACCTCGTACAGCCCGTTGGCCTCGGTGCCGGAGGGGACGACGTAGCGGCCGCCGCCCTGGTAGGAGGCGAGGATCTCGCCGGCGTGGAGCTCGAAGAGGCCGAGGCCGCGCAAGACGTAGCTCGGCGCGGTTTCGCGGGTGGATGGGTGCTGCACCTTCGGTATAGTGGTCTCGGCCATTGGGGCACACTCCCTGTGGTCACGAGCTCCGGGGGCAGGTCGCCAAACTCATCCCCGGGGCTCTTTGTTTGCCTTATGGGGTTATTATACCCACTCAATCACCATTACGCAACCTCTACGGTGCTTTTAGTGTAAAATATGGTGACGTAGCGGCGAGCGAAGGGTGAAGGCATGGCTAGAATGCCGATCATGGTAAAGATCGGGGACAAGCTAAAGGAATTGCGGATAGAACGGGCGCTAACCCAGGAGGAGCTCGGGAAGAAGGCGGGGATCGGGAAGAACACGGTTAACCGCCTGGAGCAAGACAAGACCGACCCTCGCCCGTCCACCCTACGCAAGCTCGCGGACGCGCTGAGTGTGGAGCCCCGGGAGCTGTTAGATGGAAAAGGCCAGTAGCAGGCCGCGCCGGCGAGGAGCCTCTGCGGAGAAGGCCCCAGGCGTCCGGCACCCGTGGGCCCTGATTTTCCCGACGGTCGACCCGGACGTC
>JADDPR010000120.1 GCA_016781775.1 Rubrobacter sp.
CGACGCGCGAAAGGCGAATCGGCGCCCGAACGAGCGGCCGCCTAAGTTTCAGGGAGGCCTCCGGCTCCGGCCCAAGCTCGTGGAGGTGCTAAGATCCGGTCGTGAGAGACTCTAGAACCAGGACCCCGACGGGGGCTTTTACCGCGGCTCTATCGAGCTTCTTCGGGGCTGCGCTGGTCTTCGTCCTCTCCCCCGTACTGCTTCTTCTGACCGGGTATTCCCCGGAGGGGGAGGCGTACACCAACATCGAGCTAAGCTTCTCCTTGCTGGCCTTTGCGGGGGCCTCCGGCTGTGTCGCCGGCCTGATCTCCAACGCATACCGGCTCCTTGAAGCACCACTCCCGACGAACTCACCGTTTGTACGGCTCCCGGCGCAACCGGAATCGGTGCCCGGAGAGAATTACGACGAGAGGGAGCAGGCTCTGCCGGCCGTCCCTCCTTCGCTCGTCCTCCCCACCCTGATCTCGGATCTCGGCGGCTGGGTGGAGCCGGCCACCCATGCCCCGCGCGCCGAAGCGCGGCCTTCTGCCGCCTGATCTCCGTCCCGTAAAGCGGGGGGCCGAGCGGGGCGAGAAGCATAGCCAGCCCTCCCCGCTAGACACAAAGGCGGTAAACATGAACGTATGCCGTAATGCCTCCCCGGAGGGATCGTCGTGTTGCATTTTCTAAGGGACCTCTCCGACCCACTCTTCGGCCTCCTCGGAGCGACACTCCAGGAGCTCCACGCCCTGGGCGCACCATGGTGGCTCTCGATAGTGTTGCTAACCATCGGGGTACGGACCCTACTCTTCCCGCTCACCGTGCGGCAGGTCAAGAACATGCGCGGGCTGCAGGAGTTGAAGCCAGAGCTGGACGAGATCCGAAAGCTTCACGAGGGCGACCCGAAGAAGCAGCAGGAAGAAACCATCAAGCTCTACGGCGAGCGCAAGGTCAACCCTCTCAACGTTGCCTACCGGCCCTTGTGCAGCTGCCGATCTTTCTCGTCCTCTACTACACAATCAAGGAATTCGAGGGGCTGGAAAGCTTCACGACCGGCGGCCTGTTCTGGTTCCAGGACCTCACCGCCGCCGATCCGTACTTCATCCTCCCGATCTTCTACGTCGCGACCATGATGGCCGCTCAGGAGGTGACCATACGCCGCACGGACCCCCAGCAGAAGGGCTTCATGCGAGCCATGCCCCTCATCTTCGGCCTCTTCCTCGCCTTCGGCGGTTTCCCCTCCGGTCTCTTCGTCTACTGGGTCACCTCGAACACCATAACCCTGTGCCAGAACCTGATCCTCTATCGCGACAAGCCACGACACACCATCGAGGCGAAGCCCGAAACGGAGTCCCGGCCCTCGACGTTACCCTCTGCATCCCCGGGAGATGTCGCCTCCCCGACACCATCCCCCCGGCGAAAGAGGCGCAGTAAAGGGGGCAGAAAGAGGTAGACCGGGAACGGTCCGGCGCGGAAACGAAGGGTCGGCTGATCTGTTCAGCGGGATAGGTAAAGGGGAAGGAGCGTCGACGCAGACGACGGAACGCAAAAGATTAGCCGCGTCTACACCGCGAAGACGATGAGCGTTAGTCGGAGGTGGCGGCAAGCGAGGAATCGCCGGCCGAAAGAGCCCAAGCGCGACCGAGCCGCCCAAGACGACCTTCGGCGCGGCGGAGTTTTCCCACCCGTCCAACCACGCGTGGCACACGATAGGAGGTTTGAACACATCTGTTAACGGGTATACTTTGAAACATGGAGCATATCATTTTCGATGGTCGTTACGAGTTGTTGCGTCCGCTGGGTCAGGGTGGCATGGCGAAGGTCTACCTGGCCCGTGACGAGGTCCTGGGCCGCAATGTGGCGCTCAAAGTCCTGCGGGAGCAGTACGCCGAGGACGAGGGGTTTGTGGAGCGCTTTGAGCGCGAGGCGCGAAGCGCGGCCGCGCTCTCCCACCCCAACGTAGTCCAGATCCACGATCGCGGTTGCTCGGATGAGGGCCGCTACTACATCGTTATGGAGTACGTGCCGGGCGGGACCTTGAAGGAGCGCGTGAGGGCCGAAGGGCCGCTGGGGTTCGAGGAGGCCACAGGGTTGGCGACCCAGATCGCCGGGGCTTTGAGGGCCGCCCACGGGCGCGGGGTGATCCACCGAGACGTAAAGCCCCAGAACGTGCTCCTCGCCGAGGGCGGCGAGGCTAAGGTGGCGGACTTCGGCATAGCGCTGGCGGCGTCTGCGGCCTCGATCTCGCGCACCGACCTGATCCTGGGCACTCCTAACTACATGTCTCCGGAGCAGGCGCAGGGCGAGCCCATCGGTCCGGCGAGCGACCTCTACTCTTTAGGGGTCGTCCTCTACGAGATGTTGACCGGCAGGGTACCCTTCGAGGCAGAGACCCCGATGGCCGTCTGCATGAAGCACATCAACGAGCCCGCGCCGTCGCCGCGTGAGGCGAACCCCGCAATATCCGAGGCCCTGGAGGCGATTACGCTGAGGCTCCTCTCCAAGGACCCCAAGGGTCGCCACGCGAGCGCCGAGGATTTGATCGAGGATCTCCGGAGGGTGGCCACCGGTGTGCCGCCCGTCGTCGGCGCCGCCATGGCCGCGCCCACCCTTTCGCTCCCGGCGCGCGTCGTGGGGTCGCGTTGGGGGAGGAAGGCGCCCCTCGCCCTGGCGTCTCTGACCGTGCTGCTCGGCATGGGCGGCGGCTGGTATCTCTGGCAAGGCTCGGAGGGGCCGGGCATCGCTGGCTTCCTCAAGGGGGTGGTTCCCGAGGAGGCGCGCCAAGCCCTCGACGATGCCAGGCGCGCCGTGGGGTTGATGGCGTGGCAGAAGCGACGGGGGTCCCCCGGGTGGTGGGCCTGAGCGCGGAAGAGGCGGAGGAGCGGCTCGCCGAGGCCGGATTCGAGTCCGAGCGGCGGCCCCGGGGAGCTCGGAAGAGGACTTTGGCAAGGTCCTCGAGCAGTCCGTCACCGGCGGGGAGGAAGCGGAGGAGGGCTCCATCATCCTACTCGCGGTCGGCACGGGCCCGCAGGAGGAGGACACGGAACCGGCGCTCTCCTACGATGAGGGGCAGTACTACGGGGCGCCCGCCTTCGACGGGGAGTCGTCCATCCCCGCGCCGGTCCCCGTCGCGGAGCAGCCGACGCCCACACCAGCACCCGAGTCCGTGGTCGAGCAACCGTCCCCCACCACGGAAGAGCCGGCACAGTACGAAGAGCCGGCGGCTCCGGCGCCCGAGCCCGTCGTGGCGGAGGAGCCGGCCCCCGCTCCGGAAGAGCCGTACTACGAAGAGCCGGCACAGTACGATGAGCCAGCGGCTCCGGCGCCCGAACCCGCTCCGGCACAGCCTGCGGACGAGGAACCCGCCTACGACGAGGAGCCGGTGGCCCCGACTCCCGAGCCCGCGCCCGAGCAGCAGTACCAAGAGGAGCCCGGATACAGCGAAGAACCGTCCCAAGAAGAGACGACCGTAGAGGACAGTGGCGAGGAGCATAACGGCGAAGACCAGTATAGGGGCGGGGATAGCCGCGATCACGGCGGGGACTACCACGACCGAAGCCAGTACGACGGCGGCAGCTACTAGGCCGAGAAGCAGGGGGCGCAGGCGACCGGGATAAAGGCCGCCGAGCGCCTCGGCTTGTTCGGGTCTCCGAGCGACTTTATCGGTTCGGCGTGACGGTAACTAACACGCACCGTAGGGGGCTGCGAGCCGTGGGCAAGCTCGCCGGAGAGATCAGACGGCTCCCTTGCCAAGAACCTATCTCCGTTCCCCTTCGAAGCTCCGGTCCGCGTATCCCCCGCCCTGGGCTTTGTAAGCTTCCGAGCACACGGTCTGCCCCGAGGAATCCTGCTCGCTCAAGACGAGGCGCCCCGGAGCAATCCGGGGGCGCCTCGTCAGCAATCGGTTCCGATCCTGCTGCTAGACCATCAGGAGAACCGGGTTCTCCAGGGTGCGCTTGACCTCGGACATGTAGAGGGCGCCGTCGCGGCCGTTGGCGATGCGGTGGTCGGCCGAGAGGGTGAGCTTCATCATGCTCGCCGGGACGACAAGCCCAGCGTCGTCGAAGGCGGGGCGCTTCTCGATGCTGGAGACGGCCACGATTGCCGCCTGCGGCGGGTTGATGATCGCGGTGAAGCTCTCTACCCCGAACATGCCCATGTTGGAGACCGTGAAGGTCCCGCCCTGGTACTCCTCGGGCTTGAGCTTGCCGTCGCGCGCCCGGGCGGCGAGGTCCTTCGACTCGCGGCTGATGGTCGCGAGCCCCTTGGAGGCGAGGTCGCGGATCACGGGCGTGATGAGGCCCTGATCTAGCGCGACCGCCATCGCCATGTCGACCTTCTCGTGCAGCTCGACCCCGCGGGTGGTGTACAGGGCGTTGAGGTTCGGGTAGTTCCTCAGGGCAACCGCGCAAGCCTTCATCACGAAGTCGTTGACGGAGAGCTTCACGCCCTCGCCCTCGAGCTGCTCGTTAAGCTGCTTCCTGAGGGCCATCGCCGCGTCCATCCTGACCTCGACGGTGGCGTAGAAGTGCGGGACGTGCTGCTTGGCCTCCGTCATCCGCTCGCCGATGACCCGCATCATGCGGGTGGGCTCGACGAGCGTCGTCCCCGGCACCCCCGTCGGCTCGGGGATGCGCGCCGGCTGGAAGCCCTGCATCTCGACGATCTGTCCCTGCGGCTGCTCGGGCGCCTCGACGGCGGTCTGGGCCTGCCCGTCGGGGGACTGTTGGGCGCCTCCTCCATCGGCCTGGGCCCCCGCCTGCGCCGTACCGCTCTCCATAGCCGCCCTGACGTCGCGCTCGACGATGCGCCCGGCGGGGCCGGAGCCATTTATACGGGACAGGTCGAGGTTGTTCTCGCGGGCGAGACGACGCACGATCGGGGAGGCGCGGAAGTGGCCGTTGCCGTCGGCCTGCGCCCCGTCGGCGGCCTGGGGCTGCGCGCCCCCGCCCTGGGGCTGGCTCGGCTGCTCCTCGGTCGCGGTCTGCGCCTGGGCGCCGGAATCGTCGCCACCCGCTTCGGCCTCGGCCTCCTGGCCCCCGCCGCCCTTCTCGGGGACCTCCTCGCCCTCGCCGGCGATAAACGCGATGGCCTCGCCAACGGGGACATCCTGGCCCTCGCTGACCATAAGCTGCGCGAGCGTGCCGGAGTCTTCGGCCTCGATCTCCAGGGTGACTTTATCGGTCTCGATCTCCGCGATCGGGTCGCCCTCGGCGACCTCGTCTCCCTCGCTCTTGAGCCACTTGAGGAGGGTGCCCTCCTCCATCGCGTCGCCCATCTTGGGCATGATGACTTCGGGCATTACGCGCTCACCTCCTGGTACAGCACCTGCCGTGCCGCCTTCGCCACCGCGTCCTCGCTCGGGAAGGCCGCGAGCTCGAGGTTTCTGGCATACGGCGCCGGGACCTCGGCCCCGCTCACCCTTACCACCGGCGCGTCGAGGTAGTCGAACGCCTGCTCCTGGATGATCGAAGCAACCTCGCTCGCCACCCCGAACCAGCGCCATTGCTCCTGCACCGCGACCGCCCGGTGCGTCTTCTTGACGCTCTCCACGATCGTCTCGGAGTCGAACGGCCGCAGGGAACGAAGGTCGATGACCTCCGCCGAAACGTCGTCCTCTTCTTCTAGCTTCTCGGCGACGCGCAGGCACAGGTTCACCTGGCGGCCGTAGGAGATGAGCGTGACGTCGGTCCCCTCGCGGGCTACGCGCGCCTTGCCGAACTCCACGGCGTTATCCCCCTCGGGAACCTCGCCCTTCGTCCCGTACAGCGCTCCCGCTTCCAGGAAGATGACGGGGTTGGGGTCGCGGATGGCGGTGAGCATCATCCCCTTGGCGTCGTTCGGCGTCACCGGGGAGACGACCTTGAGGCCGGGGAAGTGACCGTACATGTTCTCCAGGGAGTGGGTGTGCTGGGCGGAGAGCTGGACGCCGCCGCCGTTGGGGCCGCGGATGACGAGCGGCACCTCCACCTGGCCGCCGGAGAAGTAGCGGACCTTGGCCGCGTTTTGGATGATCTGGTCCGCCGCGAGAAACGAGAAGTTCCAGGTCATCATCTCGACGACGGGCTTGAGGCCCATCATCGCCATCCCGATGGCGGCCCCGGTAAAGCCGCCTTCGGCGATGGGCGTGTCGATAACGCGCTTCTTGCCGAAGCGGTCGAGGAAGCCGTCGGTGATAAGGTGGGTGCCACCGTAGACGCCGATGTCCTCGCCCATGAGGAGGACCTTCTCGTCGCGCTCCATCTCCTCGGCCATCCCGGCCCTCAAGGCCTCGCGGTAGGTCATCTCGGGCATAAACTAGCCTTCCTCTCCCGTGTAAACGCCGCCGCCGGTGTAAACGTCGGTGTAGAGCTCCTCGAGGGGCGGCTCTTCCGACTCCTCGGCGAAGCGGACGACCTCCTTCATCGTCTCCTTCATCTCGTTCTTGATCTCCTCGATACCGTCCTCGTCTATGACGTCGCGCTCGATGAGCCTGTGCTCGAGCTGGCCGATGGGGTCGCGCTCGCGCCACTGCTTGATCTCGTCCTTCGTCCGGTACTTCTCGAAGAAGTCCGCAGCCCCGTGCGGCGCGGTCCGGTACGTCAACGCCTCGACGGCATACGGCTTGCCGGTCTCGCGGACCCTATCGGCGGCCCGGTGGGCGACCTCCAGGACGGCCTCGACGTCCATCCCGTCGACCTTCTCGTTCTCGACGCCGTAGGCGTTGAACTTGGCGGCGAGGTCGGTCATCGCGGTGGTCCGCTCGACGCTCGTCCCCATCCCGTACTGGTTGTTCTCGATAATGAACAGGCACGGGTTCATCCCGTCCTTGCCCCACAGCCCGGAGAGGTTGACCGCCTCGTGAAAGGCCCCGTTGCTTATGGAGCCATCGCCGAGGTAGAGCTGGGTGATGTTGTCCGTCTCCTCGTACCGCTGCGCGTAGGCGAAGCCGACGCCGAGCGGGATGTGCCCGCCGACGATGCCGTAGCCGCCCATGAAACCGTTCTCGACGTCGAAGAGGTGCATCGAGCCGCCCTTGCCCTTGACGAGACCCGTCCCCTTACCGTAAAGCTCGGCCATGACCGCCTTGGGATCGCTCCCCAGGAGCAGGACGTGCGGATGGTCGCGGTAGGCGGTGATGACCTTGTCGCCGTCCTTGTAAGCGTCAAGGAAGCCCGTCGCGACGGCCTCCTGTCCTATGTAAACGTGGAGGTATCCGCCGATCTTGCCCTGCCTGAACCCGCGCTGAGTGGCCTCCTCGAAGGTGCGGATAAGGACCATCTTTTTGTAGAGATCGACGAGATGCTCCCCGTCGGTCGCAACCGGGCTTCCCCCACCCTGCTGCTGCTCCTGGGTCTCTACCGCCCCGTCTCCCGTGTGTTCGCTCTCTGCAGGCACCAAGGCCCCCTTCCTTGCTGATGAAGCTATTTACTACCCACAGAATACCAAACGGCCACGCCCCGCAAACCGCGCTGCAAAGCGCATTTATGTGCATCTCACACCCCGGATTCTTCGGGCCGAGACGCATTTCTCGCGTCCTCGCTACGCATGCTTCGACCCGAGCTCTCCTAACCCTCGAGCAGGGTGGCGCGGGCGGCCCTGAACGCCCGGGCGCGGTGGGAGTCTTCGTTTTTGCGCGCCCCGAGCTCGGCGTAGGTCTCTCCGCCGGGATTCTCGGGGGCGAAGATGGGGTCCCACCCGAACCCGCTCTCGCCCCTCGGGGCGGAGACGACGTGTCCGGGGACCTCGCCGAGAAAGACCTTGGCAGGAGCGTCGGGGAAGGCCACGGCGAGCGCGCAGACCGCCCGGGCGGAGCGGTCTCCGAACGAGGAGAGCATCTCGAGGAGGCCCTCGTTCCCGACGGAGAGGAGAAACCACTTCGTCAGGGCGCCGGGGAGGCCGTTCCACGCCTCCAAGACGAGGCCCGAGTCCTCGACGAGGACGGGGTGGGGCGGGTCGCGCAGGGCGGCGCGGGCGGCGCGGGCCTTCTCCACGGCGACGTCGGCGATGCTAACGGCCTGCGGCTCGGGAAGGTCGAGGGAGGCGCTCTCCAGCCAGATCCCGAGAATCTCGCGGGCCTCCCGGAGCTTGTTCTCGTTGGAGGTGACGAAGATGGCTTTCATCGCTCGAAATCTACAATACATACGCCGCCTGTGTTAGAGTCGCGCCCATGCGCGAGGTGCGGGTGCAGAGCCTGGATAAGCTCGAGATGGCCGACGGCGGGGTGCGCCTCGTCGCCAACTTCGGCGAGCTCGCGCTCGTCTTCCCGCAGGGGGTATGGGAGGCTCTCGGAAGGCTCTCTCTCCCACTGGACCCGAACCCCGAAGAGCTTCGGGAGCTCGCTGCCGTAAGGCAAGGGCTCGCCGAGCATGCCAGGGCCAACGGGTTCGCCTCGATCCTCGAGGACGTGCCCTGCGGTAACGACGGCTCGCCCGAGCGATTCGACCTCGTGCTGCGCCCTTCGGGCCCCTTCGCCCTCACGATGGGCTACGTCTTCGAGCCGGTAGTGACCCGGGAGCACGTCGACCGCCTCGAAGCCTGCCTCTTCGGGGAGGCTTACGTTGAGGGGGTGTATCTCGTGGGGGCCGTCGCCGAAGAGGGCGCGTTCGCCGGCGAGGGCGAGGCCGTGAAGGTGCTCTCGGTCCGGGGCCGCTCCTGCTCTTCCAGCCGTTTCGAGCTCGCGCCCGAGCTCTGGCGGGTGCTCTCGGAGGGCATGGGCTGGAAGAACGTGGAGCCCGTCGCCCCCCTGGGCTCCGAACGATGACTTCGACAGCAAAGAAAAGGACGATTCAGTGCCGCTCGTAGATCTCGACCGCTTCGACTTTCTGTACGCCAACCGGGTCAAGGGCATGAAAAGCTCGGCGACGCGCGACCTCATGGCGACGCTCTCGCGGCCGGGCATCATCTCGCTCGCCGGCGGCTTCCCCGACACGAGGGTCTTCGGCGAGGAGGCGTTCCGCGAGATCAGCGCGAACGTCTCGACGGATTCCGCCCAGGCGCTGCAGTACGGCCCGACATCGGGGCTCGAAGGCATCAAGGACGTCATCGTGGACGTGATGGAGGCCGAGGGGACCCGGGCCTACGCCGAGGACATCTTCCTGACGACGGGCGCCCAGCAGGGCCTGGATCTCGTCGGGAAGGTATTTCTCGACGAGGGTGACGCGGTACTGTGCGAGGGTCCGAGCTACGTGGGAGCGCTGAACGCGTTCGCGGCGTACCGGCCGAGGATCCTGCACGTCCCGATGGACCGGGCGGGCATGATCCCCTCGGCCGCCCGGGAGGCGTTGAAGAAGGCGCGCAAGCAGGGCATCCACGTCAAGTTCATCTACACCGTCCCGAACTTCCAGAACCCCGCGGGCGTCACGCTCGCGGCGGAGCGCAGGCTAGAGCTTCTGGAGATAGCGCGCGAGTACGACCTCATAATCTTGGAGGACAACCCCTACGGGATGCTCAGGTTCGAGGGCGAGCCCGCCCCGACGATCGCCTCTCTGGAGCAGCGCAATGGGGAGACGGACCGCGTGATCTACCTGGGTACGTTCTCCAAGATCTTTGCGCCGGGGGTGCGCCTCGGGTGGGTCCACGCCCAGCCGGGCATCCTGCACAAGATCAACATCGGCAAGCAGGGGGCGGACCTCTGCTCGTCGAACCTCTCGCAGATGCTCATCCAGTCGTACTTCAGGAACGCGGACTGGCGAGCCTACGTGAAGCGCCTGACGACGCTGTACAAGGAGCGCCGGGACGCGATGCTCGATGCCCTGGCCGAGTTTATGCCGAACGAGGTCCACTGGACGCACCCGGAGGGCGGGCTCTTCGTGTGGGCGACGCTCCCCTCCTACATCGACGCTACGGCGATGCTCCCCAGGGCGGTCGCCAAGAACGTCGCCTACGTCCCCGGCGAGGGCTTCTACGCGAACGGGACGGGCAAGAACTGCATGCGCCTCAACTTCTCGTTTGTCGAGCCCGAGAAGATCCGACGCGGGATAGAGATCCTGGCCGAGGTCGTGCGCGAGCGGATGGAGCTGCGCGGCGACCTCGAACGCGGCTCCCGCACGGGCACCCGCCTCGGCGAACGGCACTCCTCCGTCGGCACGGACCGCCGATAGGACCAGGGGAGAGAGGTGGCGCGCATAGCGGTCCTGAGGGGCGGGCACTCCATGGAGCGGGACGTCTCCCTCGTCACGGGGAGGCGCGTCGCCCACGCCCTCGAACGCCTCGGGCACGAGACCTACCCCCTGGACGTCGAGGAGGCGACGACGGAGCGGCTCATGGAGCTACGTCCGGATGCGGCGTTCGTGTGTCTGCACGGCAAGGGTGGCGAGGACGGGACGGTGCAGGCGCTCCTCGAAACCTTGGGGATACCGTACACCGGAAGCGGTCCCCTCTCCTCCATCCGCTGCATGGACAAGGACTACGCCAAGCGCGTGCTGGTGGCGAAGGGCATACCGACCCCGCCGTTCAGGACGTTTTTGAGAAGGGCGATGCACGAGATGGGCGCGGCCGCCGCCCTCGACGTCGCGGCGGAGTATCTCGGCTATCCGCTCGCCGTCAAGCCGGCCAGGGAGGGCTCGGGGCTCGGGCTTACGCGGGTCGAGGAGCGCGGCGGGCTCCTCGACGCCGTCTACGAGGCCTTCGGTTACGACGCGAAGATCATCCTGGAGCGGTGGGTGTCGGGGACCGAGGTTGCGATCCCCATCCTAGAGCCCCCCGAGGAAGGCCCGAGGGTGCTGAACCTCGTCGAGATCCGGCCGCGCGGCGGCGCGTACAACTTCGAGGCCAAGTACACCCCGGGGGCGACGGACTTCGCGATCCCGGCCGAGGTGGAAGAGGACGCCGCCGCCGCTCTGGAAGAGACCGCGCTCAGCACCTACGCCGCGATGGGCTGCTCGGGCTTCGCCCGCGTCGACACGATCCTGGAGGGCGACACCCCCTGGGTCCTCGACGTCAAAACGATCCCCGGCTTCACCGAGACCTCGACCCTCCCCCTGGCCGCGGAGGCGTCGGGGATGAGGTTCGACGCGCTCGTCGAGACCATCCTGGAAGCCGCGCTGCAGAGCGAGGCCCCGGCGAAGCTCTAAAGATCCTGCGGCTCTACCGGGCCGCCCCTAGCTAGGCGTCGGCGACCAGAGCCTCGGCCCGGGGTACGCGTGCGAGTTGGCCCTCCGCATCGCCTCCATCGTGTCCTCGACGCTCATCAGCGCGGTAGTCTTCGTCGCCTTCAGGTGCCCGGGCGAGATGGTCGTGAACAGGATGGACGCGGCCGTCGTCTCGTCCGGGGCCTCGAAGATGACTATCCCGTCGTACTCGCCCATGCAATAGTAGAAAGAGAGCACGCGCCCACCCAGGCGCTGCGCGTGCTCGGCGAGGACGGCGGCCCTGTCCTCCGGCTTCTTCACGAGCGCCTTCCACGCCTCGGCGGTGTAGGCGAACTGCGTCATGTACACCGACACGGCTGACCTCCTCACTCGATTGCCCGATACGCGGCGCCGACGGGGACCGGCAACGCTGCCTTCCTCCATCTCAAGATATATATGTTGCTATTATAGACCCCTACTGGGTGTGGGTGAAGAGCCTCTGCGGACCCATCCGCAAGAAGGAGCGTCCGGTACGGCGGGATGGCCGGGGCTGGGTACTTCCCCCGAGCCGAAGCGCGGTTCCGCGTACGCGGCGGAGCAGATGGGTCAGGAGCCAGGGAGGGTAGCGCCGGACGGGTCCGTTCGCCTCGCGTGGCCCATCGTTCCCTCGCGGGCGGAGAGGGAGTATGCCATCGGGTTAGACGACCGCCCTCGTCTCCGCCCCGACGAACTCCTCGAGCGCGTCGAGCGCCATCCGGGCCTGGCGCTGCCGGCGCTCGGGCTTCGTGAGGCGCTTGCCGGCTTCCTTTTTGGGGACGGTCGGGACGAGGCCCCAGTTTGAGTTTATGGGCTGCAGGGTGCCGTCCTTGACGGTGATGTAGTGAGCCAGGGCACCCATCATCGTGCCCTGGGGGAGCTCGACGGGGTCGAGGCCCCGGGCTACCCTCGCGGCGTTGGTGCCGGCGATGTGGCCCATCGCGGTGCTCTCGGTGTAGCCCTCCACACCCGTGAGCTGGCCAGCGAAGAAGAGCCGGTCGTTGCCCTTGAGGCGCATGGTCGGCTCCAGCATCTTGTTGGAGGGGAGGTAGGTGTTGCGGTGCATAACGCCCATGCGGGCGAAGTCGGCGTTCTCGAGGCCCGGGATCATCCTGAAGACCCGCTTCTGCTCGCCCCACTTCAGGCGCGTCTGGAAGCCGACCATGTTGAAGAGGCGCCCCTCGGCGTCGTCCTGGCGGAGCTGGACCACGGCGTAGGCCTCCTTCCCGGTCCTGGGGTCGGGCAGACCTACCGGCTTCATCGGGCCGAAGCGCAAGGTCTCGGGGCCACGGCCCGCGATAACCTCGACGGGGAGACAGCCCTCGAAGTACATGTCCTCCTCGAAGTCCTTTATGGGGGAGAGCTCGGCGGTGGTCAGGGCCTCGATAAAGGCGTAGTACTCGTCCCTGTTCATCGGGCAGTTCAGGTAGGCCGCCTCGCCCTTGCCGTAGCGGGAGGCGAGGTAGACCTTCTCGGTGTCGAGCGACTCGCGGAAGAGGATCGGGGAGGCCGCGTCGTAGAAGAACAGCGTCTCGCCGGAGAGCGCCATGATCTCCTTCGCCAACGAATCCGAGGTCAGGGGACCGGTCGCGATAACGGTCGGGCCCTCCGGAAGGCTCGTCGCCTCCCGCCGGACGACCTCGATGTTCGGGTGGGCGTGGACCGCCTCGGTCACGGCGCGGGGGAAGCCCTCGCGGGCGACCCCGAGGGCCCCGCCGGCCGGCACCCGGTTCGCCTCGGCGCAGCGCAGGATCACGGACCCGAGTCGCCTGAGCTCCTCCTTGAGAAGCCCCGAAGCCGTCTCGAGCGACGTGTTTCCGAGCGAGTTCGAACAGACGAGCTCGGCGAAGTGCTCCGTGCGGTGGGCCGGGGTTTCTTTGACCGGCCGCATCTCCCAGAGCTCGACCGAGCATCCGGCCTGCGCCGCCTGCCACGCCGCCTCGCTCCCCGCGAGCCCGCCACCTATAACCGTTACGTCGGCCATGCGTTCACCGTCCAAGCATTCATGGGATGGTCCCTCGACCGGCATATTCTACGCCAGGAAGGCGGGATGTCAGGGCGGAGAAGGGGGGCCAGGACCGCCTCCGAGTTCAGGCCTTTCCGGACTCGTGCTCGCGCAGGACGTTGCGCCGGACCTTGCCGGAGGGGGTCATCGGGAACTCGGGGACGAACTCGACCTCGCGCGGGTACTCGTGCGCCCCGAGACGCGTCTTGACGAACTGCTGCAACTCCCGGGCCAGATCCTCGCTGCCCTCCCTGCCTTCGCGCAGGATCACGAACGCCTTCACGATCTCGCCGCGCGTCTCGTCGGGCTTGCCGACGACCGCCGCCATGAGCACGGCCTCGTGCTTGACGAGCGCCCCCTCGACCTCGGCGGGTCCTATGCGGTAGCCCGATGAGCTTATGACGTCGTCGTCGCGGCCGACGAAGAAGAAGTAGCCGTCCTCGTCGACCGAGGCGAGATCCCCGGTCATGAGCCAGTCGCCGACGAATTTCCCCTCCGTGGCCTCGTCGGCCTTCCAGTAGCCCAGCATCATCACGGGGTCGGGGCGTCGGACGGCGACCTCTCCCACCTCGCCCGCCGGGAGCTCGTTGCCCTCGCCGTCGACGATGGCGACGCGGTGGCCCGGGACGGGGCGGCCCATCGAGCCGGGCTTCTGGGGCATGATGGCGCCACAATTCGAGAGGACGAGGTTGCATTCTGTCTGGCCGTAGAACTCGTTGATGCGAATGCCCAAGGACTCCTCCGCCCAGCCCGTCGTCTCCTCGTCGAGCGGCTCGCCGCCGCAGGCGAGGGCCTCGAGCTCGAGGTCCCAGCGCTCGCGGGGGTTCCGTATCGTACGCATTACCCTGAGGGCGGTCGGGGGGAAGAAGGCGCACGAGACGCCCCAGCGCTCCATGACGGCGAAGGCACGCTCGGGGTCGAAGCGGGTCATGCGGTGGGCGACCACGGGGAGGCCCCAGTGAAGGGCCGGGAAGAGGACGTCGAAGAGGCCCCCGATCCAGGCCCAGTCCGCCGGCGTCCAGAAGAGGTCCCCCGCACGCGGCGCCAGATCGTGCGGAAGGCTCACCCCCGGAAGGTGGCCGAGAAGGATGCCATGTCCGTGTAGCGCCCCCTTCGGGTCGCCCGTCGTCCCCGAGGTGTAGATGATGATCGCGGGGTCCTCGGGTCTCGTCTCGGCGGGCCGGAGGTTGGGCGAAGCGCCGCGGATCAAGGCCTCCATCGAGCCCGTCCCGGACCCGTCGGCCAGCACGACATGCTCCAGCCCCTCTATCTCCCCTGCCAACGTCCCTGCGACTTCGCGATGCTCGGCATCCGTGACAAGGACCTTGGCCTCGCTGTCGGCGAGCCTGAACCGGAGGGCGTCCTCCCCGAAGAGCGCGAAGAGCGGCACGACGACCGCGCCGATCTTGTAAGCCGCGATGTGCGCCACGGCCAGCGCGGGCGTCTGGGAGAGCAGGACGGCTACCCGGTCCCCCCTCCTTACCCCGAGGCCCGAGAGGGCGTTGGCGAAGCGGTCGGAGGCCCCCTTCAGGTCCCGGTAGGTCCACTTCTCGACGCGTCCGTCCTCGCGGTCGTAGACGATGGCGAGGCGGCCCCTGTCCCACGCGTGGCGGTCGCAGGCGTCCACCCCCATGTTGTAGAAACGGGGCAGGCCCCAGGAGAACCGCTCGCGCAGGATCTCGTAGTCGAGTTTTCGCGGCGTCCGCGCCGCCAGGGATTCCCAGAAGTCCACGTCAGCCTCCCCTACCGCGTATACCCCTAGTCGAGGGTAGCACCGGCCGGGGTCTCGCGCCCGTTCGCGCCCGCTGCGGCGTCAGGATGCGGGCTTGCCACGCCTTCTGCGCCGGATCAGGGCGGCGACGAGCACGCCGGCGATGACGACGGCGGAGGAGAGCAGGAACAGCCGGACGTGCTCGGGGGCCTGGTGGCCGAGGTACGAGTAAACAAAGGTCTGCGGGAAGACGCCCAGGGCCGTCGCGCCGAGGAAGCGGCGGAACTTCATGCGCGTAATCCCGGCGGCGTACGAGATGACGTCGAAGGAGATACCGGGGACGAGCCGGGCGACCACGACCGCGTACAGCCCCCACCGCGCGAACCAGCGGTCCGCCGACTCGAGGCCCGCCTTGCCGGCGATAATCTCGACGGGCACCCGCCCCAGGGCGCGGGCGATCCAGAAGCAGACCGCCGCCGCTAGAGTGTGCCCGAAGAGGCTCAGAGCCCAGCCCCAGAAGGTCCCGAACGCGAGCCCGTTGGCGAACGTAACGACGAACGAGGGCAGGGGCGCTGCGAGAGATTGCAGGACCATCAAGAAGGTCGATGCGACCGGGGCCCATGCCCCGTACGAGAGGATGTACTCCCCGAGCCCGCCCACATCCCCGCTCGCCAGGATGCCCGCGCCCATCTTGACCTCGCTGCGGAACCCGGCCGAGAGCCAGTAGAGCAGACCGATGACCGTCCCGATCCCCGCCACGATCCCGAACCGTGCGATCCTGACCGCCCTCGGGGAGAGGCCGGCATGCTTCCCGGGGAAGCTCGGGGGTGGGACGACGGGGGTGTCGAGGCGGTCTTCGTGGGAGCGCAAGGGCGGGGCGGAGCCTAGCGGTAGACGCCGTTGTGCCCCAGGCTGAAGCGCCCGGGGTTCGGGAAGTACGCGATGCCGTGGGGCTCGGAGCCCGTGTAGATCGTGCTCAAGAGCTCGCCGGTGACAGTGTCGACGACGTAGACGGCGCCGTCGTAGCGCCCGGAGACCCAGAGCTGGCGGCCGTCCGGGGAAAGCTGGAACATGTCCGGGCTGCCGCCCGTCGTCCAGGTGTCCACGATCTCGCGCGTCGCGAGGTCGAGGACCGTGATGGTGCCGTCGAGGCGGTTGCTTATGTAGAGGGACTTGGCGTCCCTGCTGACCTGCAACCCGTGCGCCCCCTGGCCGGTGGGGATGAAGTCGACCTCCTCCATCGTCTCCGGGTCGATGACCGAGAGGCCCATCGTGCCCTGGTTGGCGACGTAGAAGACCGAGCCGTCCGGGGAGAGCTTTATGTCGATGGGAAGCCCCCCGACCTCGGCGTGGTCCACGAGCTCCATCCCCTCGACGTCGACCTTGGAGACGACCCCGCTCCACTCGCTGCTCGCGAGGAGGTACTTTCCGTCGGCCGAGAAGTCCATGTGGTCCACGCCGGGCCAGGGGATGTACACGCTCCCGAGCAGCTCCCACGTCTCGGGGTCGCGGAACTCGAGCGTCTGGATCCTCTCGGCGACCACGACGGCCTTTTTGCCGTCCGGGGTGTAGTAGAAGTTGTACGGGAAGGGGGCGTCGATCGTCTCCTTCGGCCGGCCGGTCTTCGCGTCTATCACCGTGAACGTGCCGGAGGCCTCGTTGTTGACGTAGAGCTCGGTCATGTCCCACGACGGGGTGACGTGGTAGGGAAGCTCCCCGACGGCGAAGCTGTCTACGATCTCGAACGTCTTCGGGTCCACGACGCTCACGGTGCCGTCGATGATGTTCGGCACGTAGACCCTCTCGGGGATGCCCCTGAGGTCCTCCCGGACCTCCGTGGTCATCGCGCCCGCGTAGACGTTCTCCACAGGGGTCTTCTGGCTCGCCTCATCGACCTCGGCCGTGGCTTCGGGGCGTTCGGCCCCGGTGGTCTCCTCCTTCGGAGGGGCTACCGTCTTCTCTTCGACCGCAGGAGGGGCTGCAGGTTTCTCCTCGGCGATGGCCGTCTCGCCGCTCTCGGGGGCTTTGATGGCTTCGGGGGAGGAGCACCCGGCCAGAAGCCAGACGGTGCAGGCTACCGTAATAAGGGCGAGCAGACGCTTGTGGATAAGACCCCCCATCTCGCGAAGAGTATTACATGCTCTACGATCTCGTGCATCCTTGTTCACCGCCTTTTCCCCGCTCATCTAGCTTTTGGGTGGCGTCTTCGGTCCGTGCGCAAGATTTAGGGTGTTTTGGGCCATCCTGATGGAGGCGGCGTCGACCATCTTGCCGTCCACGCTTATGGAGCCGGAGCCCCGGGCCTCCGCTTCCTTGTAGGCCCCGACGACCTTCTCGGCCCACTCGACCTCGGCATCGGTGGGAGAGAAGAGCTCGTTGACGGTCTCTATCTGTCCGGGGTGGATGCACCACTTGCCGTCGAAGCCGATAGAGCGGGCCAGCAGACAGCTCTTCCGCAGCCCCCCCTCGTCGCGGAAGTCGGCGACCGGGCCGTCCACGGCGCGTAGTCCCGCGGCGCGGGCCGCGACGACGATCCGGTGCATAACGTAGTGGAAGCGGTGGCCGGGGTAGCGGTCGTCCCACTCGTCCGCCGTCCCGATGCTCGTCTGGGGCATCCGCGCGCTCGCGGCATAATCCCCGGGGCCGAAGTGGAGCGCCTCCAGACGGTCCGTCGCACGCGCTATCGCGTCTATGTTCACGAGCCCCAGGGCCGTCTCGATCTGGGCTTCTAGTTTGATCTTTCCGGGCTCCAGACCCGAGGCCGCCTCGACGCTGCGCAGCAGCGTGTCGAGGGTCGCGAGATCTTCGGGGCGCTCCACCTTGGGGACGAGGATAAGGTCCAGCCCCTCCCCCGCCCCCTCGACGACCTCGATGACGTCGCGGTAGAAGTACGGCGTATCGAGGGAGTTCATGCGGAACATAGAAGGCCTGCCCCGCCAGTCGAGGTCGGAGACCGCGTAGATGACGTTCTTGCGGGCTTCGGCCTTGGAACCCGAGGCGACGGCGTCCTCGAGGTCGAGAAAGAGAAGGTCTGCCCCGGAGGACAGACCTTTCTCGACCATCTTCGTACTGGAGGCCGGGACCGCGAGGACGGAGCGGGAGACCCTCACCGGCTTCGCCGCCTACCGGTTCATCAGCAGGGTCTCGATGGATTCGCCGCGGATCGAGGCGTCGAGAACCTCCATGGGGTGGGCCATCGGCATGGAGTGGCCCATGCGCCTGAGGCTCGCCTGGATCTGGAGCATGCAGCCGGGGTTGGCGGTGACGACCATGCGCGCCCCGGTGTTGAGGACGTTCGTCGCCTTGCGGTCGCCGAGCTCGGTGGCGGGCTCTGGCTCGATCATGTTGTAGATGCCGGCGGAGCCGCAGCAGATCTCGGCCTCCTTGATCTCCCGAACCTCCATCCCCGGGATCTGCTTGAGGGTCTGGCGCGGCTGCTTGCGGATGCCCTGGCCGTGCGCGAGGTGGCAAGCGTCGTGGTAGGCCGCCGCGACGGGGATAGGGTGACGCTCCGCGACCGGACCGAGCTCCTGCAAGAACTCCGAGACGTCGCGGACCTTGGCGGAGAAGGCCCTCGCCTTCTCCGCGTAAGCCCTGTCGTCGCGCAGGAGGTAGCCGTACTCCTTGAGAGTGGAGCCGCAGCCGGCGGCGTTTATGATGATCAGATCCACGCCCGCGTCCTCGAACTCGTCGATGAGCTTGCGGGCGAAGGCCTGAAACTCCTCCTCGCGGCCCGCGTGGACGCTCAGGGCGCCGCAGCAGCCCTGGGCCTTCGGCGTCACTACGTCACAGCCCTCGGCGGCCAGCACCCGCACGGTGGCGGCGTTGACCTCGGAGAAGAAGACGCGCTGGACGCAGCCCTTGATGAAGCCGACCGTGAGGCGCTTCTCGCCGACCGCCGGGGTGAACTCGGGGACCTCCTGCTGCTTCGTGAGCATCGGCATCAGGGCCTCCATCGCGCGGAGGCGCTTCGGGAGGACCTTCATGACCCCGGCCTTGCGAAGCTTGTCGCCGACGCCGAAGCGCTGGTAGAGCTTCAAGGGGGCGGCGGCCACGCGGAGGCGGTTCGGGTAGGGGAAGAGCTGGAAGATCAGCTCGCGGAAAGCCTTGGCGTCGGCCGGCCGCTCGTAGCGGCGCTCGACCTGCCCGCGCACGGACTCTATGAGCTTGTCGTACTGCACGCCGGAGGGGCAGGCCGTCACGCAAGCCATGCACCCGAGGCACAGGTCCCAGTGGCGCACCATCTGATCGTTCATCGGCTCCTCGTTGAGGGCCTTGTTCATCAAGTAGATGCGCCCGCGCGGGGAGTCCATCTCCTCGCCCCATAGTACGTAAGTCGGGCAGGTCGGCAGGCAGAACCCGCAGTGGACGCAGTCGTCTATGAGGTCTTTCTCCGGGGGGTGATGGTCGTCGAAGGCCGGGAACACGTAACTGCCGCCCTCACGCCGCTTTATGCCGACCGTCTGCCGGACCGATTTGCCCGCGGCGTAGGTGCTCGGGGCTATGTCCTCGGGGCTCCCCGCGCCGTGCGCACCCGCCGCGCCCGCCGACATGGCTTGCCCCCCGGCGAAGGGTTCTTGGCGCTCGGTAGCGTCCACCGAGTCGTAGGGGCTTCCGGGCTCCCCTCGCTGCGGGATGCCGCTCTGCCCGTTCTGGTTCTCGGTCACTAGATACCTCCCACGAATCTGCCGGGGTTCAACACGCCCCGAGGGTCGAACTTCTCTTTTATGCGGCGGGTGAGAAAGAGCTTGTCGCCTACCGGGCCCCAGGCGTCCACCCGCCTCTTCAGCGTCGCCGGGGCCCTCTGGACCACCACGTTCCCGCCCCTCGGGACCAGGGCCGCGCGCAGCTCTTCGACGACCCCCGCGTGGGCCTCCTCGTCGGCACCGGAGAGGCCGACGAACGTGAGGCCGTTGCCGGCGTGGCCCGTCATGCGGGCCGCCACCCCCCGGCGCTCGGCCGCGCCCGTGACCGCCCCGATCACCTCTGCGATCCCCGCGGGCATGAACCCTATCTTGAGCTTCACGTCGTCCCCGTCGAGGAGGTGGCGGATGGAGCCGATGAGCTCGCTCCCCTCTGCGGCACCGAGAACCTCGGGCTCCTTGTGGGGCCTGAGGAGGGAGGCGGCGGCCTCGACCTGGGCCTCGACGGCGGGCTCCACGTTCTCGATCAGCAGCGCGAGCGTGCCGCTCCCGCCCTCCCACCGGAGCTCCAGCGCGCTCGCGAGAATCTGGGAGTGCAGGATGTTCTGGACCGCCTCGCCGGCCGCCTCCGGGCCGTCAAGCTCCACCACAACCGTCCCAGACGTCTCCGGGATCGGGTGCAGCCGGAAGTTCGCGTCCGCGATGATGCCCAGGGTTCCCAGGGAGCCCGTGAGCAGCTTGGAGAGATCGTAGCCGGCTACGTTCTTGACCACCTTGCTGCCAGCCCTGGCCACGGTCCCGTCCGGGAGGACGACGGTAATGCCGATGATCAGGTCCCTCACCGTCGCGTAGCGCAGCCGCCGGGGACCGTAGGAGTTGGTCGCGACCACGCCGCCGATGGTCGCCCCCTCCTCGGATGGGTCGAGGGCGAGCATCTGGTTGCTCCCGGCCAAACGCTCCTGCACATCGTCGAGCCTCGCCCCGGCCTGAACCCTGATCACCTGGTCCCCGGGGACGTGCTCGATGATCTCGTTCAGGCGCGCGACGCTTAGCACGAGGTCCAACCCCGTCGGCGGGTTCCCCAGAAACGTCTTCGTCCCGCCGCCCCGGGGGGCAACCTTGAGTCCTTCCCGGTCGGCGAGCTTCATGACCTCGCCGATCTCCTCGATCGTGCCGGGCTCGACGACGTACTGGGGGGCGACGCCCTCGACGGCGTCCTCGCCCGCCACCTCGCGCACGTGCCCCTCGCCAACTATCCCCCGCAGGTCCTCGAGGGGGACCCTCGTCCTCGTGGTCCCCATTAGAAGTTCTCCGCGAGGCCGGCCTTCTGGACCGGGTGCATCTTGTAGCGACCGGGGCGCTCCCCGCACAGGCGCGGCGTCGGGAAGATCTTGCCGGGGTTGCTGACCTGGTGCGGGTCGAACGCGCAGCGCAGGAGTTGCATGGTGTTCAGGTCGTCGGTGGTGAACATTTTGGGCATGTACTTCATCTTGTCGCGCCCGACCCCGTGCTCCCCGGTGAGGGACCCGCCGTGCTCCAGGCAGGTGAGGACTATATCCCCGGCAAGGTCCTCGGCCTTCTCGGCCTCACCCTCCTTGTCGTTGTCGAAGAGGACCAGCGGGTGGAGGTTGCCGTCCCCGGCGTGGAAGACGTTCGCCACCCTGAGGCCGTACTCCTGGCTCAGCTCGGAGATCCTGCGCAGGACCTTCCCGAGCTCCGTGCGCGGGACGACCCCGTCCTGCACGATGTAGTCGTTGCTGATCCGCCCCATCGCCGCGAACGCCGCCTTGCGCCCCTTCCAGAACAGCGCCCGCTCCTCGTCGTCCTCGGCGATCCGGATCTCCGACGAGTTGTTCTCCTCGCAGATCTGCTTGACCTGCTCGAACTGGTGGTCCACCTCGGCCGCCGGCCCGTCGAGCTCCACGATCAGGACCGCGCCCGCCTCGGGGTAGCCTGGATGCACCGCGGTCTCGACCGCCTCGATGGCCAGAGCGTCCATCATCTCTATCGCCGCGGGCAAGATGCCGTTCCCGATGATCCCGGAGACGGCGCCCCCGGCCTCCTCGGTGTCCTTGAACGCCGCGAGCAGGGTCCTCACCTTCTCCGGCACCCGCATGATCCTGAGCGTTATCTTCGTCGCTATCCCCAGAGTTCCCTCGGAGCCGACGAACGCCCCCAGAAGCTCGTAGCCCAGTGGATCCGGCGCCTTGCCGCCGCCGATGTTGACCATCGTGCCGTCCGGCAGGACGACCTCGGCGCCCATGACGTGGTTCGTGGTGAAGCCATACTTCAGGCAGTGCACGCCGCCCGAGTTCTCCGCGAGGTTCCCGCCGATGGAGGAGACGGTCTGGCTCGCGGGGTCCGGCGCATAGTAGTAGCCCTCCGGACCGACCTCGCGCGTCACCCAGAGGTTGATGACCCCCGGCTCCACGACCACCCGCTGGTTCGGGATGTCCACCTCGAGGATCTTGCACATCCGCGACATCACTATCAGGACGCCCGCCTCGACGGGTAGGGCGCCCCCTGAGAGCCCGGTCCCCGAGCCGCGCGCCACGAACGGGATGCCCTCGTCGTGGCAGTAGCGCACGATCTGCTGGACCTGCTCGGCCGTCTCCGGAAGAACCACGAGCTCCGGGATCACCCGGTAGTTCATGAGACCATCACACTCGTAGGCCCGGAGCTCCTCGCGTTCGGAGATCACCCCCTCCGGCCCCAGGATCCCGATCATGTAATCGATGAGTGCCCTGCTCGCCATACCTCCGCCCTTCCCTCGTGCTCGTGTGGAAGGGTTAGCTCCCTTCCCCTATCCTGTGCTGCGCCAGATCCTCGATGTAGGTAAGGATCGCCGAGTGGTCCCGGTCGCCCCGTCCCTTCGCCTTCAATGCCTCCAATACCTGATCCACTATGGCGGTGACCGGCAGCGCCACCCCATACTCCCTGCCCGCCGCGAGTGCAATCCCCAAATCCTTGGCATGCAATTCTATCCGAAAGCCGGGGTCGAAGGAATGGTTCAGGAAGTTGTCCCTCTTCAGCTCCATGATCCTGTTCCCCGCGAGCCCTCCGGAGAGGACGTCCAGGATCTTCGATGGCTCCACCCCGGCCTTCGACCCGAGGACCAGGGCCTCGGAGACGGCCTCGTAGGTGAGCGCCACCACGATCTGGTTGCAAGCCTTCACGACCTGCCCCGCCCCCGCCTCCCCGACGTGCGTGATGGTCTTGCCCATGACCTCGAACAGCTGACGGGCGCGCTCGAAGTCCTCCTCGCTACCGCCGACCATGATCGAGAGCGTGCCCTGGATCGCCCCCACGTCCCCGCCCGAGACCGGAGCATCAAGCATCGAGACACCCCTCTCTCGGGCCTTCTCGGCGAGATCCCGCGCTACGACCGGCGAGATGGTGCTCATGTCCACGATCAGCGCCCCCTCGCGGACGCCCTCCAGCACCCCGTCCTCCCCCGCGACGACCCTCGCGACGTCCGGGGAGTCCGGGAGCATGGTGATGACGACGTCGGCGCTCCCGGCGACCTCCTTCGGGCTATCGGCCACCGTGGCGTTGTCGCCCGCGAGCTCCTCGGCCTTCCCCTTCGTGCGGTTGAACAGGACGAGCTCGTAACCCGCCTCGATGAGGTTCCGCGCCATCGGCTGCCCCATGATTCCGAGCCCTACGAAACCGACTTTCTCCGCCATAACGCCTCCTTACAGCTTCAGGTCCGACACGGCGGTCTCCCCGTCACGCCCCTCCCGCGGGATCCAGGCGAAGCTCTCCTCGGTGGTCCCGGTCGGGTTGTATTCGAGGCCGACGTAGCCCGAGTAGCCGAGGTCCTCCAACTGGGCGAGGACGTAGGGGTAGTGGATCTCGCCGGTGCCCGGTTCGCCGCGCCCCGGGGAGTCGGCGACCTGGACGTGCCCGATCACGTCGATGTTCTCGCGCAGGTTCGCGACGAGGTTCCCCTCCATCCGCTGCATGTGGTAGAGGTCGTGCTGGATCTTCAGGTTCCCGCGCCCGACGCTCCGGACGAACTCGACGGCCTGCGCCGTGGTGTGGAGGAGGTACGGCCCGTTCTCGAAGGTGTTTACGGCCTCGACGACCACCTCGATCCCGGCCTCCCTCGCCTCGTCGGCCGCGAACCCCACGCTTTCGCGGGCGATCTCCAACTGCTCCTCCCGTTCCATCCCCGGCGCCTCGTGCCCGAGGAGGACGTTCATCCTCGGGCACCCGAGGGAGCGCGCGAGCCCGACCGCCACGGGCACGTTCTCGCGGAACTCCCCGGCTCGCTGGGGGTCGCCCGCCAGCCCCCTGTCCCCCGCCGGCATGTCTCCGGCCGGGAAGTTCATGAGCGCGACGGAGACGCCCGCTGCCCTTACCGCTGCGGAGACCTCGTCCAGGTCATCCACCTCTCCGCCCGGCCACCAGAACTCGACGGCCCCGAACCCGGCCTCCGAGACCCGGGAGAACCGTTTCAGGAACGGCACCTCCTTGAACAGAATGGAGACGTTAACGCTGAACCTCATCCGGCAACTCCCCTCTCCCCCGACCATACCCTCGCAATTTCTGGCACCATCACAGCATAACCCCACCATCCCATAAAGGACGTTTTTCGCACAATGAAAAACAAGGCCTCCTCCTTACTGAGGATCGAAGGTTTCGGAGAAGGCGTGGGCGATGCGTTTGAGTTGGGGGACGAGCTCGTCCACGCGGTTGCCGTGCAGTCGGCTGGCGGGGCCGGAGAGGCTCATGGCCCCGAAGATGGCGCCGTCGGGTCCGAAGACGGGGGCGGCGAGGCAGCGGACGCCCTCCTCCTGCTCCCCTTGATCAACGGCGTAGCCCTGGTTTCGGATCCTCTGCAACTCCGCCCGGAGTTGCGCGCGGTCGGTTATCGTGCGCGCGGTCTGGCGGGTCAACTCGTTGCTTCCCAGAACGAAATCGACCAAGCGGGGCGGCTGGTAGGCCAGCAGAACCTTCCCGGTGCCGGACGAGTGCAGGGGCACCCGGTTGCCCGGCTCCGTGAAGATACGGAGCATCCGCGCCGGGGCCACCTGCTCCACGTATACCGTCGAATTGCCTTCCAACACCGCTATGTTGGCGGTCTCCTGGCTCACCCTCATCAGCTCCTCCAAGAACGGCAGGGCCAGGGGACCGATGCGTTCCCGGGTAACGACGCCCAGCGTCAGGGCCTTCAGGCCGAGACTGTACCTGCGGCTCTTCCCGTTCCTACGGACGTAGCCCCTGGAGACCAGGGTCGCGAGCAGTCGGTGTACCGTCCCAACCGTGAGCCTGGTCGCAGACCCGATCTCGCTGACCCCGAGCTCCCCCTCCGACCGGCTCAAGAACTCGAGGATGTCCAGCGTGCGCTCGACAGATTTGACCCCACTCTCCCGCGCCCCGTGCGCACTCCCCGGTTCGGCCCTCATACTACTCTCTCCCGCCTCTCTCCACCTGTCGCGGGAGCGTCTCACGGGCGCCGACCGCCGTCAAGAAACCAGGTGTTTCTCGTCCTGTTTTTCGCAAGGCGAAAAACAGGGGTTGTGCGGAAAAAGTATCCGGTAGCACAATTGCGTATCTGTTGGAGACAGGGGAGAGGGATCGCGATGGCCAGGATGGACGTCATGGACGCGGTGGTTGGGGTCATGGAGGACGAGGGGGTGGAGCTCGCCTTCGGGGTGCCGGGGGCGGCGATCTTGCCCCTGTACAAGGCGCTGAGCAAGTCCAAGAAGATAAGGCATCTCTCGGTTCGGCACGAGGAAGGCGGGACGCACGCGGC
>JADDPR010000103.1 GCA_016781775.1 Rubrobacter sp.
TAAACCTCCTTAATTTCGACGCCGGACGCTGCTCCCGGCGCGGAAGAGCCGAAGGCCGTTGAGCGTGACGGCGATGGAGGTGCCCATGTCGGCAAGGACGGCGAGCCAGAGGGCCACGAGCCCGAAAGGCGCCAGCAGGACGAAAAGTCCCTTCACGACCACCGAGACAAGGATATTCTGCTTGATGATCCCCTCGGCGGCGCGCGAGAGCCTCACCGCCTCCGCCAGCTTCGGCAGGTCGTCCTGCATGAGAGCGACGTCCGCGGTCTCCAGCGCCACTCCGGTCCCCGCCGCCCCCATAGCGAAGCCGACGGAGGAGGCGGCGAGCGCCGGCGCGTCGTTCACGCCGTCGCCGACCATCCCCGCCGAGCCGTGCTCCGCCACGAGCGCATGCACGGCCTCGACCTTATCCCCGGGGAGGAGCCGCGCCCTGTACCCGATGCCGAGAGCCTCCGCCGTCCTGCGGGCGGGTGCCTCGGCGTCCCCCGTGAGCATCACGAGATTCTCGACCCCGGCCTCCCGCAGGGCCTCGACCGTGGCCTTCGCGTCGCGTCGCACGGCGTCGGCTAGACCAAAGACCGCCAGGGGTCCGTGTTCGTCGCCCAGGACCACCGGCGTCTCGCCCGCCCGCTCGACCTCCTCCAGCGCTCCGTTCGCGCCGTCCAGGGAGATGCCCGCCTCAGCGAAGAGCCGGGGACTGCCTATAGCATATCGCCTCCCCACAACCTCACCCTCGGCGCCCCGCCCGGCGACCGACCGGAAGCCCGTAACCTGCGGCAGAATGCCCGCACCGTACCTCTCGGCCGCCGTCAGGATCGCGTACGCCAGAGGGTGCTCGGAGCGCCGCTCTAGAGCCGCGGCCAACCTCACCACCCCGGCTTCGTCCCCGCCGCCGAGCGCCACGACGCGGGAGACCACGGGGCGGCCCTCCGTCAGCGTGCCGGTCTTGTCGAAGGCTAGCGCCCTGATGCGTCCCGCCGCTTCCAGCGCCGCGCCCCCCTTCACCAGGATGCCCCGCCGGGAAGCCGCCCCGATCCCGGAGACCACCGTGACGGGGGTGGAGATCACGAGCGCGCACGGACACGCGATGATGAGCAGCGCCAGCCCCCGGTAAAACCACTCCCCGAACGAGGCCCCGAGGAGGGGAGGGACGACCGCCAGAAGTACGGCTATCGCCACCACTACCGGCGTGTAGACGCGCGAGAAGCGGTCGACAAACTGCTCGGCGGGCGCCTTCTTCGCCTGCGCGTCCTCCACGAGCCGGACGATGTTCTGGAGCGTCGAGTCCCCCGCCCGCTTCGTCGCCCGGACCAGGAGTCCGCCGGATCCGTTGAGGGTGCCCGAGTACACCGCATCGTTCGGCCCCTTCTCCACCGGCACGCTCTCCCCCGTAACCGGGGCCTCGTCCACCGCCGAAGATCCCTCGACCACCACGCCGTCCACCGCGAGCCTCTCGCCGGGCCTGACGACCACGATCTCTCCCACGACGACCTCATCCGCCGACGCGACGCGCTCCGTGCCATCCCTCTTCACGAGCACCTCGTTCGGGGCGAGCCGGACGAGCGAGCGCACAGCGCCACGCGTCCTGTCTATCGCGTAAACCTGCAACGCGTTGCCGGCGGCGAACAGCACCACGACCGAGGCGGCCTCCGCCCACTCGCCGATACCCACAGCCCCGATCGTCGCAGCGCCCATGAGCACGTTCATGTCCATGTGGCGCGCGCGCAGGCTGGCGATGGCCGCCCGGAAGATCGGCAGCCCCCCGACCACGATGGTCGCCAGATAAACGCCCTCCCGCGCAGCCTCCGGCGCACCAGCAAGGCCGAGCGAGAGCCCGACGAGAAACAAGAGCGCCGAGGCGGCCGTCGAGAGGGCCCTCGGGGTGCGCCAGAATGGCGTCCCGTCCGCCTCCTCCGTCTTGCCAACGCCATAGCCGGCCTCTCTGACGGCCCTCTCGATCTCTTCTAGCCGAAGCCCGGGCTCGTGCTCGGCGTCGAGGCGACCGGCGGCGAAGTTCACGGTGGCCCGGCGCATCCCCGGAAGCGTCGCTACTCGCTTCTCGACCGTGGCCGCGCAACTCGCGCAGTCCATTCCCTCGACCCGCACGACCGTCCGTTCCGTACCATCGAGGGGGGGCTCGTACCGATGCTCCTCCCGCGTCGTCGGGCCGGCGGCCTGCCCGGCCGGTTCTTGCCCCAGGACGGGGAGCATCTTCTTCGGGCGGCTCATACCTCCGTCCTTGCGGGCTCCGATTCTTCGCCGAGCACGGCGTCGAGGAGGGCCAGACCCTCGGGGGTAAGGGAGTACATGACGAGCTTACCGCTCCGGCGGGAGCCGACGAGGCCGTGGGAACGGAGCGTGCGGAGGTGGTGCGAGACCAGGTTCTGGGCGCGCGAGGAGATCCAGGCCAAGTCGCAGACGCACAACTCCCCGACCCCGCCCGCCTCTCCCGCCTCGCGCAACGCCGCCGCTAGCGTTAGCCTCGTCGGGTCCGAGAGCGCCCGCGCCCTCTCCGCCGCCTCACGGGCGGCCCCCTCACCGAGCAGCGCCCGACGAATACCTTCCGCCCTGGGCGCATCCAAACAAAGCAGATCGCAACGTTCTTCGTTCATGATTTCATACTAACACACGTTGATGCGTTGATGTAAGGGAGATCGAGTTTGGGCAGGCGCGGGGCCTGCAACCTTTGGGCTATGCCTCGTGTTGGGGAGATGGGGGAGAGGGCGCTCGTTGGGCGGCCCGCGCCCTTAGCTCTGGGAGCGGAAGCGGAGGTCGTGGAGGGTGGCGTGGTGGTCGCCGGCGTGGTCGACTTGGAGGGTGGTGTGCTCTATGCCGTATTCGTGTTCGAGCAGGTCTTCCAGGTCGCGACGCTTCTGGTGGCAGTTCTCGTTCTGGCCGACGAGGACGTGGGCGGCGAGGGCGGGGAAGCCGCTCGTTATCGTCCAGATGTGGAGGTCGTGGACCTCCCGTACGCCGTCGACGCCGACCATCTTCTTTCCGACCTCTTCGGCGTCGATGCCGCGCGGGGTCGCTTCGAGGAGGATGGTGACCGAGTCGCGAAGGAGCCTCCAGGAAGAGGCGAGGATGAGGAGGCCGATGACGGCGCTGACCAGGGGGTCCGCGTAGCGCCAGCCGGTAAAGATGATAATGACGGCGGCGACGATCGCGCCGATCGAGCCGAGGACGTCGGCGATCACGTGCCGGAGGGCGCCCTCGACGTTCAAGCTCTCGCCTTCGGAGCGAGAGAGGATCACGGCCCCGGCGACGTTCACCCCGAGGCCGAGGACGGCTATGGTGAGCATGAGCCCGCCCAGGACCTCCGGCGGCTCCGAGAGGCGTCGGTACGCTTCGACGAAGATCCAGATCGAGATCGCAACCAGCGTCACCCCGTTGAAGAGGGCGGCCAGGATCTCGGCCCTGCGGAACCCGAAGCTCCGGGAGGGGGTCGCCGGACGGCCCGCGAGCCATGCGGCGAAGAGCGCCACGCCCAGAGAAGCGGTATCCGAGAGCATGTGCCCGGCGTCGGCTAGCAGGGCGAGGGAACCCGTGAGGAGCCCCCCGATCACCTCGGCCACCATGAAGCCGCCCGTCAGGGCCAGCACGACCGCGAGCGCCCGCTTGTCCGCGCCCCCGTGCCCGTGGTGGTCGTGGCCGCCGTGCCCGTGGTGGTCGTGCCCGTGACCCACCGGCGTCAGGCCTCCTCGTACTGCTTGAGGGCCAGCCAGATCCCGAAGCCTATCTGCGCCGCCCCCAGCGCTCGCATGTAGTTCGGGTTCTCGGCGAAGAAGCGGGCGACCCTACGCGCGGCCTCGGGGCCCGTCTCCCAGAGGCGCGAGTGTTCGCGGGGCGAGATCACCTCTATCGCGCCGTCCCCTACCGTCAGGATCGCAAAGGTCTCGATCAGCCTCTTCTTCCACACGCCAGGGTTCCTCCCGCCCTCTGTCCTAACGCTCCGGGTACTCGCCGAGCGTGACCGTCAGGCCTTGCTCTTCGCCGTCGCGTACCACCGTAAGATCTATGTTATCGCCGGGCCGGTAGTCGCGCAGGATCCCCAGAAGGTCGCCGTAGCTCGCGACTTCGACGTCCCCGGCGGCCGTGATCACGTCGCCCTGCTCCAACCCGGCTTCGTCTGCGGGGGCGCCCGGCAAGACGTTGGAGACGAGCACCCCGCCGTCGACCGGGATGCCGAACTGCTCGGCGTCCTCCGGGGAGATCTCCTCCAGGTTCACCCCAAGGTAAGGCTGGGTCGCGTCCCCGTCCTCGATAAGCTGCTCGGCGACGGAGATCGCCGTGTCCGAGGGGATCGCGAACCCTATGTTCTCCGCCCCCGTCTGCGCCGGCGGCAGATACGCGACGTTGATGCCGACGATCTCGCCGGCCCGGTCGGCCAGCCCCCCGCCGGAGTTGCCGGGGGAGATGGCCGCGTCCGTCTGAATGAGGTCGACGAGCGAGGTGTCGCCCCCCGTAAGCTCTGGCGGCAGCGACCTGTTCAGGCCGCTTATCACCCCGGCCGTCACGGTGGACTGGAACCCGGACGGGCTCCCTATGGCGACTGCGAGCTGACCCGGCGTCAGGTCCGCGTTCTCGCGGAACCGCGCCGCCGGCAGGTCGCTCCGCTCCACCTTCACGACCGCGAGGTCGGTCGCGCGATCGTTCCCGACGACCTCACCGCGTTCGGTGCTCCCATCGGCGAACGCGATGTTCACCTCGCTCGCGTCCTGGACGACGTGGTTGTTGGTGACGATGTAGCCGTCCTCGCGGTAGATCACACCGCTCCCCAGACCCTGCTCCTCCTGTGTACCGAACGGCGTCTCCTGAATCGCCTGCACGTTCACCTGAACGATGCTCGGCTCGACCTGCGACGCCACCTGCGCCACGGGCTCGTTCTCGGGGACATCAGCGGCCGGCTCGGGCGCCTGTTGCGCTACGTTCGCGGCCCTCTGCCCCGACCCTTCGGACTCGTCGCCCCCGAAGGTGCATCCCCCCATAAGCGCCAGCAGCACCACCACTACCGGCAGCGCCAGATTTCTTTTCGTCACACCCTTCATACCTCCCGTCGGCAGCGCCGTGTTCGTCGGGGGACCTGCGATCTCTGCCTCGCCCGCCGAACCGGAGTGGGGAGCGAATCTCCAACCGAGTATACCAAGGCGTCCACGGCGTCCTCGGCAGGACGTCCCTCCCGGACGTTCACGACGGCTTTCGGGGGAGCGCCTCGCGCCACGAACGGCGTAGCCCGCGCGACCCTACCTCTGGGATACTCCTCCCGGGGTAGGAGACTTCGAAGGAAGGTGAGGGCAGAGATGGCGAAACCCGTGAACGAAGAGGTACTGAGCCGGAGGGCTTTCTTGAAGCTCGGTTTGGCTGGCCTCTCCGCGTCGGTGTTGCTCTTCCTCTCCGGCTGCCTCGGCGAGGAAGGGGAGGACGAGGGCGGCGAGGAGGACGACTAGCGACACCCGCTAGGGAGAGACGGGAGACGTTGCGGTAGGGCCCGCAGCGGGTGCTCCTTCGAGGCGTCGTCGGAGCACCCGAAGCATCTTCTCGGGCTCGTTCGCCGCGAAGTAAATGGTGCCGACCGGCCCCGTATCCCTCAGAAAGCCGCGCACGGTCAGAGGGCTTACGAGCGCCAGCGCGAGATCCACCCTGCCATTTATCGCCAGAAAGGCGGCGTCCCCCTCGGGCGAGCTCCGGAGCCCGTCGCCGTCCTTCGGGGCCTTGCGCCGCTTCTTCTCCAGATCCTCCACCTCCGCGTAAGGGACGAACACCTCGGCAAAGAGGCCCTGGCGAAGACGCACCCCGTCCTCCTCTAGACGATGGGGAAGCTTAACCCTGGATGCGTAAAGGCCGAGAAGCCAGAGGACGGAGTACACGCTCAGGAACAACAACACCCAGCGCAACCACAACCACGGAACGAGCAACTCCCAGAACACCACCTCGATAGGCGCGGTCAGCACCACCATCACGACCAGCATCCCCAGAGGCGACCCCTTCCCGTAACCGAACTCGTCCTCACGAAGCCTGCCCCTCCCGAAAGCCCAACGCGCGAGACAAACGAACAACCTCGGCTCGGAGACCGCGAGCCTCGCCACGGGACGGGGCGACACCAACTCCAGCCCTCCCTCTAGGGCCTCCCATGGGCCGAGTCCGGCACGACGTCCACCCCGGTAACGACGGAAGACGAGAAGCATCTGGCTCACACCCACGAGCAAGAGCAAGCCCTCGATCGCCGCAACCACCAGAAGCGCATCCCCAAACCCAAGCTCTCCGGACCATATCAGGGCCGCCTCGACGAGAACCACCACCGGCAAAAACCACTTGAGCGCCCGCCTCACCACGCTTCCTCCCCAAATCCTCCCATGGCATCCGCCGAATCCCACCCGACGCACCGTCCTCATCCCGTAATGGGCAGCTCGCTCCTGTATTTACGGTGTAAATATGCACTGTAAGCAGTGTAGGCGCAACGCTTCAGGGATGTCATGGCAGCCGATTGGGATGCGTCGGTACGCCTGTGGGTCGGCGTTGCCTGGGTTCTTGAGCCCGTTGTGGGGAGAAGGGAGAGAGCCTCCGCCGCGTTCGGGTCCATCATCGTCCCCGCGGGATCGACTCCCAGAACGGCTGGCTTTGACGCGTAGCGCTCTCTTGCTAGTCCGGGAAGGGGGCGGAAGAATCCGAGATGTCGTTGAGCGGGCGTAAGTCCTGCCCGCCGGTGCCTTGTATGGGGCGTCGGCCGAGGTTAGCGGA
>JADDPR010000148.1 GCA_016781775.1 Rubrobacter sp.
AGGTATAACACCTTAGCAGGGTGCCGCTTTCAACCACTCAGCCACTCCTCCGGATATTCGTATTATATCAAGGGTGCGCCGTCGCTACCATGCGTCCGTGGAAACCGGGGGAGCCGGCCTCGGTGTAGACCGCGCGACGCGAACGAGGTCGGGGCCCAGGCCGTTTAGCCCGGTTTTTCGTCTGCGATGATGTCCGGTTTGTCGTTCGCGGGCTCGGCTTCGAGGATCTCTTTACCGGAGAGCTCCTCCTTCATCCTGACCAGCGTGGCGTTGAGTTCGGCGCCGAAGAGGATCGCCAGGGAGGAGATGTAGAGGTAGAGGAGCAGGATTATGACGGCGCCGATGGAGCCGTAGGTGGCGCTGTAGGAGTCGCCGCCGAAGTTGGCTATATAGAATCTGAAGGCGAGGCTGGCGAGGATCCAGAGTAGGACGCCGATAAAGCCTCCGGGCGTGATCCAACGGAAAGGCTGCCCCACGTCGGGGGCGAAGTAGTAGATGAGCGCCACGGTGAAGACCAGAAAGAGCAGCGCCGCGACCCAGCGTCCGATGCCCCAAACGACTTCGAAGACTCGGCCCAGCCCGAAGTACTCCGCGATGGCTTCGCCTATCTGCGGGCCTACCACGAGAAGGACTACGCCCGCGAGGATGAGGCCGGAGAGGCCTATCGTCATCAGGATCGCGATCCCCTTGACCTTCCAGTACGGGCGCGTCTCCTCGACGTCGTAGGCTTTATTGAGGGCGTTTATGATCGCCGAAAAGGCCCCGGAGGCGGCCCAGATGGTGCCCAGGATACCCAGGGAGAGTAGCCCCGGCGCCGAGTTATCGTCCCCGAGAAACTGTCCCACGTAATCGTCGATGATGCCGAAAACCTGCTCCGGCAGAACCTGCCGAAGGTAGTCCAGGATATAGCGGGCGAACTCGGGGTTGGAGAAGGTGTCGAGGACGGCGACGAGGAAGAGGATAAACGGGAAGAGGGCGAGGACGAGGTAGTAGGCGAGCTGGGCAGCGAGCCCGAGGGCGTCGTCGCTCTGGAACTCCTGGGCGGCGCGCTTGAACGCGGCGAAGCTCAGGAGGGTCCTCATGTCGTGCAGGAAGTTCCGCAGAGAACCCCTGACGGGACGCTTCGCTACCTCCCGAACCTCGGCCGCCGTCAGGCCCAGGTCCTCGGCCGGATCCAACCCTTTGTTGTCTTCCGAACGATCCATCCAAGGCTAATTGTAGCCCAGCCGCTTTGCGGCGCATGCCTGGTCCTTGCCTGACCGGGCGGACGACATTGTCCCAGGGCGATGCCATCGAGATGCGGCTCTGCAGCGTGCTACAGATCGGTACCCGGGGAAATCCCCTCGCCGTTCAATGGGAGATATACCTTCATGCGCGTCCCTTCTCCCGGCCGACTCCAGGCCTCGATGCGCCCGCCCTGGGCTTCCACGATGGTCTTGGCGATGGAGAGTCCGAGACCCGTGCCGCCACCGCCGGCGGCCCCGAGGTCTCGCGACTTGCCCGCCCGGTAGAAGCGCTCGAAGACGTAGGGAAGGTCTTTTTCGGGGATGCCGGGGCCGTGGTCGGCCACCTCGATCCTCAGCTCCGTGGGACGGTCTCCCCGGGACACCAGACCGGAGCTCAAGGAGATGGTGCCGCCCTTCGGGCCGTACTTGGCCGCGTTGTCCACGAGGGCCAGCACGGCCTGCTCGATGCGGATGTGATCGGCCTGCATGATGCCTTCCGCGTCCCCTTCGCGGGAGGCTTCGAGGGCAGCACCGTGCTCGCGGGCGAGAAGCTCGGCCCGGTTGACGAGACCGTCCAGGAAGGGCTCCACCGAGACCGGCTCCGGAACGAAGGGGGCCGCCGGTGGGGCCGCCGAGGAGTCCGCGCGGGCCAGAAAGAGGAGGTCTTCCACCATGCGCGAAACGCGACCCGCCTCGCGCACGATCTCCTCGAGCCCCTCCTTGTGTACGCAGTCGCGCCGGAGTTGCAGACCGACCTCGGCGTTCCCTCGGATGACCGTGAGGGGCGTCCTCAACTCGTGGGAGACGTCCGCGAGAAACTCCGTCTTCGCCCGCGCGGCCTCCTCCAGGGCCTCCTCGGCCTTCTTGCGCTCGCTGACGTCGCGCGAGGAGGTCTGGAGACGAACCACCCGCCCCCGCTCGTCCCGGACGAGGCCCGTCATGGTCTCGAACCAGGCGTAGTCGCCGGACTTCTTGCGGTAGCGGCACGTCGTGGAAACCTGGGGCTCTCCCCTCAGCAGATCCTCCTGGGGGCCCGAACGGACGCGTGGGACGTCTTCGGGGTGTATCAGGTCGAACGGGTCGACGCCCAAGAGTTCTTCGGGTTCGTAGCCAAGCAGCCGTTTGCTGGAGGGGCTAACGTAGAGGTAGCGGCCGTCCAGCTCTTGCAGGCAGACCAGGTCGTTCGTGGTCTCCGCGAGGAGCCTGAAGCGCTCCTCGCTCTCCCGGAGGGCCTCCTCGACGCGTTTGCGCTCCGTTATGTCGCGGGAGTTGGCGACGACGCTGTTCGTGTTCGACTCGTCCACGAGGTTGCGCATCGTCGCTTCTATGTGGCGCCAGGAGCCGTCGCGGTGCAGCATGCGCATCTCGACCGTCCTGCTGCTACCCGGATCCTTCAAGGTCTTGCGAATGGCCTCGGAGTGGCGAGAGAGGTCTTCGGGGTGGATCAGGGCGGACTCGAAGACGTTCTTGCCGATCCTGCTGCCGGGCGGGTGTCCGAGCACCCGCTCTATGGAGGGGCTGTGGTAGAGGATGGTGCCGTCGGCGTCGATGACGGTGATCATATCGGAGGAGTTCTGGATGAGGGACCTGAAGCGCTCTTCGCTGCTTTTGAGGGCCGCCTCGGCCCTTCTGCGCTCGGTGACGTCCAGCATCGAGCCGATCATGCGCACCGGCTCGCCCCCTTCGTCGCGCACGACCCATCCCCGGTTGGCGACGACCGCGTACGAGCCGTCGGCGCGCCGGAAGCGGTACTCTTCGGACCACGCCTCCCCGTTCCGGAGGACCTCGCGGACGCCCGCCAGGACCCGCTCCCGATCGTCGGGGTGTATGCGCTCTTCCCACCACGCTAGGTTCTTCGGCTCTTTGGGAGAGTAGCCGAACAGGCTCTCGGTGGCGCCACCCCACTCGAGGGTGTCGTCGCGAAGGTCTGCGTCCAGGATGCCCTCGCTCGTGGCCCGGGCGACGAGGCGGTAGCGTTCCTCGCTTCGGGCCAGGGCCTTCTCCCACTCCTTGCGCTCCGAGATGTCCTGGACCTTGGCGATGTAGTAGAGCGGCTCGCCGCGCGGGCTGGTGACGAGCGAGACGTTCAAGGAGGCCCACACCGGGTCGCCGTTCGCGCGGATGTAGCGCTTCTCCAGGTGATAGCTCTCGAACTCCCCGGCGCGAAGCCGGCGCTCGAAGTCCAGGCTCGTCGTCAGGTCGTCGGGGTGCGTGATCTCCTTGAAGGTCTTCCCGAGAAGCTCGTCCTCGCCGTACCCCAGGATCTCGCACAGCGCACGGTTGACCTGCTTGTAGCGTCCGTCCAGCTCCACGAGGGCGATGCCTATCGGAGCGTGCAGGAAGGCGACGCGGAAGCGCTCCTCGGCGGCGCGCAGCTCGTTCTCGGCCATCGTACGCTCGGTGATGTCCTCCAGGGTTACGTGGACCCTGTACGGGCGGTCCTCTCCGGCTCGAAACTGCGGCACGGCGTTGTAGCAGATCCAACGCGTCTCGCCGTCCGGTGGCCGGATGCCCACCACCACGCCCTCGACCTTCTTCCCTGTCCTGAGGGCGACCTCGATCGGACGCTCCTCGTCCGGCAGGTCCGAGCCGTCCTCGCGCACCGCCCTCCAGCTTCGGGCGATGGGGGAGAGGTTGCGCACCTCGTGTACGTCGATGCCCAGGATCTTCGTCGCGGCGGGGTTTGCGGCGGTGACGTTGCCCTCCCCGTCGTAGTAGACGACGCCTTGGGTCATGGTCTCGAACAGGGCGCGGTGCCTCTCCTCGCTCTGCCTGAGAGCTTCTTCGGCCTCCTTGCGTGCGGTGACGTCGCGGGCGATGCCCTCGATGGCCACCAGCCTGCCGCCGTCATCCCTGATCAGGGCGACCCGCTGCTCGACCCACACGATCTCGCCGGTCTTTCGGACCCAGCGCAGCTCGAAGCTGGCGGCCGAGCCCTCGGAGCAGACGGCCTCCGCAAGGACGTGCCAGTCATCCGGGTGTACCAGGGTTTGGATGATGTTCGGGTCCCCGTAATGCTCCTCGACGGTGTATCCGGTCACCGCCTCGACGGAGGGGCTGACGTAGTCGAACCTGTTCTTCGGGGCGTGCAGGTAGCGAAAGACCACGTCGCTCGCGGTCGTGAGGAGCCTGAGGCGCTCCCCGTCTCGGCTGTCCTCCGCCCCCGGGTTTCGCCTCGTCCGGGAGATGCCCGCGACGAGCCCCCCGACGAAGCCTCCCACGAGTCCCCCGGCCGCGGCGAGCCCCGCGCGTCGTCCGGACGTGCCTCGTAGCATGCTCGGGAACCTCATAGAGCCCTCCGCGAAGTGTCTTGGTCCGGGAAGGGAACCGCACGGGGGCATTATACTTACGGGTGGGTGTGGTCTGAGATTCCATGGAGAGCCGGCACGTGCGTATCCTTATAGTAGAAGACGAGGCAGGGATCGTCAGGTTCCTCGAGCGGGGGCTGACGGCCCACGGCCACGGCGTCCTGACGGCCGACGACGGGGAGAATGGCGTGCACATGGCGGTGGAGGAGCCGGTGGACCTCGTGCTGCTGGATATCTCGCTGCCGAGGCTGGACGGCCACGGAGTCTTGAAGCGCATCCGGGAGAAGCGTCCCGGTCTGCCGGTCCTCATGCTCACGGCCCGCGACGACGTGCGCAACAAGGTCGACGCCCTGGACGGCGGGGCGGACGACTACCTGACCAAGCCGTTTGTCTTCGAAGAGCTTCTCGCCCGCATCCGCGCGCTCACGCGCCGGGCCGACCAGCAGCAGTCCGCCCGCATCCAGCACGGCGACCTTTGCATGGACCTACTCAGCCGCCGCGCCTGGCGCGGGGCGAACAAGATCGAGCTCTCCAGCCGCGAGTTCGCCCTGCTCGAGTACTTTATGCGCCACCCCGGCCAAGTCCTTTCGCGCCAGCAGATACTCTCGGCCATCTGGGACTACGCCTTCGATCCCGGCTCCAACGTGGTGGACGTCTACGTGCGGTACCTGAGGAGCAAGATCGACCAATCCGGCGAGCCCTCCCTTATAACCACCATTCGGGGGGCGGGATACCGCTTCGATCCGGGCGCGGAGCGGCCCCAGGACGCGCCGCCGGTTCGAGGATGAAAAGATCCTAATCTCGCTCTAATCCAACCTTCATCTCCGCCTGGCAACATGTTTCTCAGAGATCGTCGGCGGACCTTTCGCACACCCACCGTGTCCTCGCCGGCGTCTTCACAATTAAAGAGCCCGGACCTGGGTGGTTCCTCCTTTCCCTTTCCCCACCCATCACCCACCAATTCCCACCCACCGGGCTCTTCTCTTCAATTAGATGCAGGAAGGTACAAACGCGCCGCGAACCACGCGCGTACCACGACCCGGTGATCTTAGTGATGGGCTAAAGGTCGGAAAAGCTCCTTGCGGCTCTTCAAGCCCATCTTCCCCAGGATGTGCTTCACGTGCGTCTTCACCGTGGGAAGGCTCATGTACAAAACCCTGCCCACCTCCGCGTTCGAGTAACGTTTGAGTAAAAGCGCAAAGACCTCGCGCTCCTTCGGCGTCAGGGCCGGGCTTCTGGACGCCACCCGGGGGGCGAGCGGCGGCTCGGCCTTCGTGTCCACGAACCACACCCTCTCGCCGCCGCAAACCCGGCGTATCACCCCCGGGAACTCGAGGTACTCCTCGCCCTTGTGGAAGTAGCCGTCCGCCCCCACAACCGCCGCCGCCGCCAGGTCCTCCGACCCGCCGTAGGCACTGTGCAAGAGGATGCGGGGCGGGTTCGGTATAGCCTTCATCCGCCGGCAAACCTCCATCCCGTCGCCCTTCTCGCCCAACCTGACGTCCAGGACCACAAGGTCCGGCTGCAGCCGCACGGCAAGCCGCACCGCCTCTCCCGCATCCCCGGCCTCCCCGACGACCAGCAGGTCCTTAGTTGTCTCCAGCAAGCTCCTGATCCCAAGGCGCGTCACCGGGTGATCGTCGACCAACAAAGTCCTGATCTTCTTGCTTACAACGGATTTCTTGTTCGTCTCCACGCTTGAATCGGCCGCCTTTCCTTGATCGGTTCCTTACACCCAAGGTCGGGGTACTGCGAGCTACGCTCTAAACGAAGTTCTACTCTTGACTCGTCGCTACCAGCACAACAGCCAACACCCCTGAGGTGGGTTTTGCGCGTTAACGCTCGATGCTTCGGCCGTTGGGACGTTGCTGGTGATCAAGGCCAAGCAAACCGCTCCCATTATCAGCACCCGTCTGATGCTCTTTGCTGCCCTAGGCACGATGGCTCCTTCTTTAGCGTTGGTTTTTGCTACCGGAAGAATCATCCAGGTGTAAGAATCACGGGGCATCGTTCAATGGTTCTAAAAATCGTAGACAAAAGTTTGAAAGTGAGATCGAAAGAAGCCAACCGAGGAGTTCCTATTAGGCCGTGAGGTTGAGAGGAAAACGTAAGGCTGCTTTGTAACGAGGAACGGGGCAGACTCGTGCTTGCGGATCTGTCAGTGTTTGGCGGCGAGTGGCTGTACGGCTT
>JADDPR010000523.1 GCA_016781775.1 Rubrobacter sp.
GCGAGGGGGGCCGCACGGTCGGGGCCGGCGTCGTCACCGAGATCGTGGAGTAGGAAGAATATGGCCGTATCCAAGATAAGGATAAAGCTGAAAGCCTATGACCACGAGGTCATAGACAAGACGGCGAAGTCCATTGTGGAGACGGCGGAGCGGACCGGGGCCTTTGTTTTCGGCCCCGTCCCTCTGCCCACGAAGAACAGCCGGTACACGGTGATCCGGGGTCCCTTCAAGCACAAGGACGCCCGCGAGCACTTCCAGCTGAACACGCACAAGCGACTGATAGACATCCAGCAGCCCACCCCGAGGACGGTCGACTCGCTCCAGCGGCTAGACCTCCCGGCGGGCGTCAACATCGAGATTAAGGCAACCTAAGGTTATGGCGACGGCAGTATTCGGGCGCAAGAAGCACATGACCCAGGCCTTCCAGGACGACGGCACGCTCGTGAGCGTGACGATCATCGAGGTCGAGCCGAACTTCGTCACCGCCGTGCGAACGGCGCAAGACGACGGCTACGACGCGGTCCAGGTAGGCTTCGGGGTCGTGCCGACGCGCAAGGTGAACAAGCCCCACGCGGGCGAGTTCGAGAAGCACGAGGTTCCGCCGAGGAGGCACATAAAGGAGCTTCGCGGCGTCTCGGGCGAGGTGGGTAGCACCATCGGCGTCGACGTCTTCGGCGAGGGCGACAAGGTGCATGTGACCGCGGTCTCCAAGGGCAAGGGCTTTCAGGGGACCGTCAAGCGCCACGGCTTCGGCCGTGGGCCGGTGAGCCACGGCTCGCACAACGTTCGGGCTCCGGGCTCGGTCGGCGCTTCGGCGGACCCTTCGAGGATCTTCCCGGGGAAGCGCATGCCGGGGCAGATGGGCAACAGCGGCGTGACGGTCAAGAACCTCCGGGTCGTGGCCGTCGACGCCGACAAGAACGAGCTCTGGGTGCGCGGCGGGGTGCCGGGCGGCAAGGGCTCGGTCGTCAAAATTCGGAAGGCGGGTGAGTAGGATGGCGAAAGCGAACCTGTTCGACGCCGGTAGCGGCCAGAGCTCCGAGCTGGACCTGACGGGACCGTTCTTCGAGACGGAGCCCAAGGAGCACGTCATACACCGTGCGGTGGTCGCCGAGCTCGATGCCCGGCGCCGCTTCACGGCCTCGACGAAGGGCCGCAGCGAGGTCCAGGGCTCCGGGCGTAAGCTGTACCGCCAGAAGGGGACCGGCCGTGCGCGCGTGGGCGACGCCAAGCCGCACAACCGCGTCGGTGGCGGTACCTGGGGCGGCCCGACACCGAAGAGCGGCTACGGCGCCCATAAGAGGATCAACCGCAAGGAGGCCCGGGCGGCTTTTCTGGGCGCCCTCTCCGCGAAGGCTGCGGACGGTGAGCTCTACGTGCTCGACGCCCTCAACCTCGAGCGGCCTTCTACCAAGGAGGCCCGCGGGATCTTCGAGCGGATGGGGCTTCAGGGTCCGGTCCTCGTCGTGGTGACGGAGGAAGACGAGCACGCTGAGCTCTCGTTCCGCAACCTGCCGAAGGTTACGGTCGTGCGGCCCTTCGGGTATGGGGTCTACGAGCTTTTGAGGGCGCGAGAGGTCGTGTACTCGCGGACGGCCTACGAGCGGCTGACGCGCGAGCGCGAGGAGGTCCAGGCTTAATGGATCCGCACCAGGTAATCATCCGTCCGGTCATCTCGGAGAAGAGCTACAACCTCATCGAGACCGAGGGGCAGTACACCTTCCAGGTCGACCGGCGGGCGAACAAGAACCAGATCAAGCAGGCGGTAGAGCAGGCGTTCGACGTGAAGGTCCACAAGGTCAACACGGCGAACATGAAGAGCAAGCCGAAGCGCCAGGGCCTGACGCGGGGTCGCACCGCGAACTGGAAGAAGGCCGTGGTTCGCCTGCAGCCAGGCGAGCGCATAGAGCTGTTCGAGGGGGTCTAGAAGCGTGCCAGCGAGACGTTACAATCCGACGAGCGCGGGCCGCAGGAATTCCTCGGTCCTTACGCGCGACTCGGTCACCAGGGAGAAGCCGGAGAAGAGCCTCGTAAAGAAGCTCCACAAGACGGGTGGGCGGAACAACAAGGGCCGCATCACCACCCGTCACATCGGTGGGGGTCACAAGAGGCGTTACCGGCTCATAGATTTCAAGCGCAACAAGGACGGGGTCCCCGCTACGGTCGCGGCGGTCGAGTACGACCCGAACCGCTCCGCGAACATCGCGCTCCTGCACTACCACGATGGCGAGAAGCGCTACATCCTCGCGCCTCGTAACCTGACGGTCGGGAGCATCGTGATGAGCGGCCCGGACGCCGACGTGGACGTGGGCAACGCGCTGCCGCTGAACCGCATACCGGTAGGTACCGTGATCCACAACGTCGAGCTCGAGCCGGGGCGCGGCGCGCAGATGGCGCGTAGCGCGGGCACGAGCGCCCAGCTTACGGCGCGCGAGGGTGCGTACGTGACCTTGCGGCTTCCCTCTGGGGAGCGGCGCAGGGTTCGCTCCGAGTGCCGGGCGACGGTCGGTGTGGTCGGGAACCAGTCGCACCAGAACGTGCGCTGGGGCAAGGCCGGACGCAAGCGTCACCTCGGCATCAGGCCGACGGTGCGCGGTACGGTCATGAACCCGGTCGACCACCCGCACGGCGGTGGCGAGGGCAAGTCGACGCCAGGCAGGGCGCCGGTGAGCCCGACGGGCAAGCTCGCGCAGGGCTCGCCCACCAGGAAGAAGCACAAGCAGTCGGATGCGTTGATCGTCCGGAGGCGTCGTAAGGGAAGGAGGCGCTAGTCGATGACGAGATCGTCGAAGAAGGCGCCGTTCGTGGAGGAGCGCTTGATGGAGCGCATCCTCCGCATGAACGAGAACAACGAGCGGCGGATGCTCAAGACGTGGAGCCGGGCGAGCGTGATCTACCCGGAGTTTGTCGGACACACCGTCGCCGTGCACGATGGGCGCAAGCACGTCCCCGTGTTCTGCACGGAGAGCATGGTCGGCCACAGGCTCGGCGAGTTCGCCCCGACGCGGACGTTCCGGACGCACGTCAAGAGCGACCGGACCGCGAGGAGGCGATAGGGTGAAGGCCGTAGCCAAGTTCGTGAGGATCGCGCCGCGCAAGGCGCGCCTCGTGGCGGACGAGATCCGGGGAAAAAGCTACCCGGAGGCTCGGGCCACCCTCATGTACACGAACAAGCGGGCCGCCCAGATTGTCGGCGACGTCGTAAAGAGCGCCGCCGCCAACGCGGAGCACAACTCCGATGCGGACCCGGACGAGCTCGTGGTCAGGACCATCAAGGTAGACGAGGGCCCGACCATCAAGCGCTACCGTCCGCGCGCCATGGGCCGGGCGACCATGATCCGCAAGCGGACCAGCCACATCACCGTGGAGCTGGAAGCTCCCGTGGGCGCGGTCGTTGCGGTAGACACGCCCGAAGGCGAGGAGGAGTAGTTTGGGTCAGAAAATACATCCGGAGGGCTTCAGGCTCGGGGTCAAGCGCAAGGGCGAGAAGGTCGACTTCAAGAGCAGCTGGTACTCCGACCGCGACTTCGCCGATCTGCTCGGCGAAGACCTGAAGGTCCGCGATCATATCGAGAAGAAGCTCAGGCGCGCGGGGATCGCGAACATCACGATCCGCAAGGCCGCCGAGCAGGGCGAGGTCGCCGTGGACATCTACACGGCCCGACCCGGCATCGTGATCGGCAAGGGTGGTAGCGAGGTGGACGCGCTCCGCAACGAGCTTCAGAACCTGACCAAGAAGAAGGTTCAGGTCAACGTGCGCGAGGTCTCGCGCCCCGAGCTCAACGCGCAGCTTGTCGCCGAGTCCATCGCCGAGCAGCTCGAGGGTCGTGCGGCCTTTCGCCGGACGATGAAGCGGGCGCTCACGAGCGCGATGCGCTCCGGGGCCGAGGGCTGCCGGATCCGCTGCGGTGGTCGCCTGGGCGGTATCGAGATGAGCCGCGAAGAGACCATCTCCGACGGTCGGGTACCGCTGCACACGCTCGACGCGGACATAGAGTACGGGTTCAAGGAGGCCAAGACCCAGATGGGGCAGATCGGGGTAAAGGTCTGGATCAACCATGGGGTCCACGAGGACGAGCTTGGGGGAGGTCGGTAAGCGATGCTGGTACCGAAGAAGCTCAAGTACAGGAAGCCCCACCGGGGCAGGATGCGGGGTCTCGCCAAGGGCGGGACGGAGATCGAGTTCGGCGAGTACGGGCTCCAGGCGCTCGAGGCATCCTGGATCACCAACCGCCAGATCGAGGCCGCCCGTATCGCGATGACCAGGAAGATCAAGCGTGGCGGTAAGGTGTGGATCAACATCTTCCCGCACAAGCCGGTCACCAAGAAGCCGGCCGAGACCCGGATGGGGAGCGGCAAGGGTAGCCCCGAGGGCTACGTCGCCGTGGTCAAGCCGGGGCGCATGATGTTCGAGATGAGCGGGGTGGGCGAGGAGCTCGCGCGCGAGGCCATGATGCTCGCGGCGCAGAAGCTCCCGATAAAGACCCGCTTCGTGGTTCGTGGAGGTGTGCAGTAGTGAAGGTCGCCGAGGTGCGGGAGCTCGGGGTCGAGGAGCTCGAGCGCCGCGTCGCCGAGACGCGGCGGGAGCTCTTCAACCTGCGCTTCCAGCACGCGACAGGGCAGTTGGAGAACACGGGACAGCTCAGGGAGGTCAAGCGGAACATCGCCCGCCTCCTCACCGTCCTGAACAAGAAGCAGCGGGAGAACGCATAGTGACGGAAGAAAGGGAGAACCAGCAGGAGGCGGGGCAGACGACGGAGCCCGTCGTCGACGACGTCCCCGCCGGCGCCGGCGAGACCGTAGAAGCGGGCCTCGATACCGGATCGGCAAAGGGACCTGCGCTGGACCAGGACGAGGGCCCCATACAGGACCCGCAGTCCGGCCGTCCGTCGCGCAAGGAGCGGGTCGGCCTGGTGGTGGGCGACAAGGCCCAGAAGACCGTGACCGTCTCCGTGGAGACGCTCGTCAGGCACCCGAAGTACAAGAAGCGCATCAGGCGCTCCAAGAAGTTCATGGTGCACGACGAGGAGAACTCGGCGCGCGAGGGGGACACGGTCAGGATCATCGAGACGAGGCCGCTCTCGGCGAAGAAGCGGTGGCGGCTCGCGAACATCATCTCGAGGGCCGAGTAGTGATCCAGAACGAGACCAGACTACGGGTCGCCGACAACTCGGGGGCGAGGCAGATCCTCACCATCCGGGTCATGGGCGGCAGCCGGCGGAGGTTTGCCGGCATCGGAGACGTGATCGTCGCGACCGTCAAGGAGGCGACGCCGGGCGGCACCGTCAAGAAGGGCGAGGTCGTCAAGGCGGTCGTGGTAAGGACGAAGAAAGAGACGCGGAGGGACGACGGGTCCTACATCCGGTTCGGCGAGAACGCCGGCGTGATCATCAACAACGATGGCGCGCCGCGCGGGACCCGAATCTTCGGGCCGGTCGCCCGCGAGCTCAGGGACAAGGGCTACACGAGGATAATCTCGCTCGCCCCGGAGGTTCTGTAAACCATGGGTCTCAAGATAAAGCGCGGGGACACCGTGATGGTGATCTCCGGCAAGGAGAAGGGCAAGCGCGGCGAGGTCGAGCGGGTCATCCCGAAGAAGAACCGGGTGGTCGTCGGCGGTGTCAACGTGAGGACGCGCCACGCGCGGCCGAGCCAGCAGAACCAGGAGGGGATGTTCACGTTCGAGGCCCCGATCGACGCCTCTAACGTGATGCTCGTCGACGGGGACGGCAACCCCACGCGGGTCGGCTACCGCTTCGACGAGGCTGGGAAGAAGATCCGGGTGAGCAAGAAGTCCGGGAAGGATATCGACTAGATGGCCAGGATGAAGGACAGGTACCGGGAAGAAGTCGCCCCGGCGCTGAAGGAAAGGTTCAACATCCAGAACCCGATGCGCATCCCGAAGATCGAGAAGGTCGTCGTCAACATGGGCGTCGGCGAGGCCGTGGCGAACAGCCGGGCCATGGACGGGGCGATGGAGGATCTTGCCAAGATCACCGGCCAGAAGCCGCAGCTCAGGCGTGCCCGCAAGAGCATCGCCGGGTTCAAGATCCGCGAGGGGATGCCGGTCGGCGCGAGGGTCACCCTGCGCGGCGAGCGGATGTGGGAGTTTCTCGACCGTCTCATCTCCATCGCGCTACCGCGCGTGAGGGACTTCCGGGGCGTGAGCCCGACGGGCTTCGACGGGCGCGGAAACTACGCGCTCGGCCTGAGGGAGCAGTTGATCTTCCCGGAGATCAGCTACGACGAGGTGGACGCCACGCGCGGCCTCGACGTCGCGGTCGTTACGACGGCGGAGACCGACGATGAGGCACGGGAGCTCTTGAGGCTCCTCGGGATGCCGTTCCGGACGAGCTAGGAGTAGGACTAGATGACCAGAAAAGCGTTGTTGGTCAAGCAGAAGAAGCAGCAGAAGTTCGAGGTCAGGGAGTACAACCGGTGCCAGCGGTGCGGACGGGCGCGCGGGTACTACCGGAAGTTCGGGCTGTGCAGGATCTGCTTGAGAGAGCTGGCGCACGAGGGCAAGATCCCGGGCGTCACGAAGGCAAGTTGGTAGGGGTAGGAGAATGAGCGTAAACGATCCCATAGCGGACTTCCTTACCCGCATCAGGAACGCGCACATGGCCCGTCACGACTCGGTCGTGATGCCGCACTCGAAGATGAAGGCGGAGGTGGCCCGCATCCTCAAGGAGCAGGGCTACGTGAGCGACGTCTCCGAGAAGGGCGCCGGCGCCGAGAAGAAGCTCGTCGTCGAGCTCAAGTACGGCCCGGACGGCCGCCGCGCGATCACGGGCCTCAGGCGCATGAGCCGCCCCGGCAGGCGCGTGTACCGCAAGCAGACGAACATCCCCCGCGTCCTCGACGGGCTCGGGGTGGCGATCCTCTCGACCTCGCGGGGGATTCTCACCGACCACGAGGCCCGCAGGGCCGGCATCGGTGGCGAAGTCCTTTGCTTCGTCTACTAGGAGGTGACGACTAGTGTCTAGAATCGGCAGGGCGCCGGTAACGGTGCCGAACGGCGTAGACGTAAACCTCTCGGACCGGGCGATCAACGTCCGGGGACCGAAGGGCGAGATCGTGGTGCCCGTCGGCCGCGGCGTGACGGTGCGCCAGGAAGACGGCAGCCTCATGGTGGACCGCCAGTCCGACTCCCCGGATCACCGGGCGATGCACGGGCTGACGCGGAGCCTCCTCCAGAACGCCGTGACGGGCGTGACGGACGGGTTCACCAGGACGCTTCAGATCCAGGGCGTCGGTTACAGGGGGGCGCTGCAGGGGCGGGACATAAACCTGCAGGTCGGCTACTCCCACCCGGTAGTTGTGAGCCCGCGCGAGGGTATAGACTTCGAGATGCCCAACCCGACGACGATCGTGGTGCGCGGCATAGACAAACAGCGGGTGGGCCAGCAGGCGGCGGAGATCCGTAAGGTCCGCCCGCCGGAGCCCTACAAGGGCAAGGGCATCCGTTACAGCGACGAGCAGGTCCGGCGCAAGGTCGGCAAGGCCGGATAAGGGGAGCATAGAGAGATATGGCGGTTACGGAGGCCAAGAGGGCCCAGAAGAACAGGCGCCGGGCACGTATACGGCGCAAGATTACCGGCACGGCGGAGCGCCCACGGCTCTCCGTCTACCGGTCGAACATCCACATCTACGCCCAGCTTATCGACGATGGGGATGCTCGGACGCTCGCGGCGGCCGATTCTCGCGAGGTCGAGGGGGCCGAGAACCGCAAGGACGCGGCCCGCAGGGTCGGAGAGCTTATCGCCCAGCGGGCTTCCGAAGCGGGGATAGACAACGCGGTCTTCGATCGCGGTGGAAACAAATATCACGGCCGCGTCGCGTCGCTCGCTGAGGGCGCGCGCGAAAACGGCCTGAAGGTTTAGGAGGACATTAGTTTTGGGACGACCGAGAAGCGGAGGCCCCGGCGGCAGAGGACCGGGCGGCCCCGGGGGCCCTGGAGGTCCTGGCGGTAGGGGTGGCGGCCCCGGTGGTAGAGGCGGGCAGGGCGGCAGGGGCGGCGGTCCCGGCGGCCGCGATGGTGGTCGCGGTGGCCGTGATGGCGGCCGTGGTGGTCGCGGTCGTGACAGGGACAACGAGTTTCAGGATCGCGTAGTAGAGATCCGGCGCGTCGCCAAGGTCGTCAAGGGCGGCCGGCGCTTCAACTTCAGCGCCCTGGTCGTCGTAGGCGACGGAAAGGGCCGCGTTGGCGTGGGCCTCGGCAAGGCGAATACCGTTCCGGCGGCGATAGCCAAGGGCCAGGACAAGGCCAAGCGCGAGATGTTCGAGGTGCCGATGCGCAACACGACCATCCCGCACGAGGTTCTCGGCAAGTTCTTGAGCTCGACGGTCATGCTCAAGCCGGCCTCCGAGGGTACCGGCGTTATCGCGGGCGGCGGCGTCCGGGCGGTGCTGGAGCTCGCGGGCGTCAGGGACGTCCTCACCAAGGCCCTGGGTTCGACCACCTCGGTCAACCTGGTCAGGGCGACGGTGGACGGGCTTCGGAACCTGCGCTCCAAGGCGACCATCGAGCAGTCCAGAGGGGTGAAGATCACGCTGTGAGCCCCCTCAAGGTCACTCAGACGAAGAGCGTTATCGGCTCCCTTGAGTCGCACAAGCAGACGGTACGGTCGCTGGGCCTCAAGCGCATCCGGGATTCCCGGGTGCACCAGGATACGCCGCAGATTCGCGGTATGATCCGCAAGGTACAGCATCTGGTCCGCGTCGAGGAGGTGGACGAGTAGTGAGGCTGAACGAACTATCGCCGGCCCCGGGCTCGACCCGTAGCCGCAAGCGGCTCGGTCGGGGCAAGGGTACCGGGCAGGGCAAGACCGCCGGTCGGGGTCACGGCGGCGCGGGTTCGCGCTCCGGCGCGATCTCGTACACCTCTTACGAGGGTGGGCAGATGCCGCTGCAGCGGCGCCTCCCGCGCCTCAAGGGGATGGCCCGCGGTCGGCACACCGTCGCTCGGCCGACCGTGTACGCGCCGGTCAACCTCTCCGAGCTCGCCGAGCTTCAGGGCGACGCTTTCGGCGTCGAGGAGTTGAAGGGCGCAGGGCTCGTCAGGAAGAAGGAAGTGCTGGTCAAGATCCTCGGGGACGGGGAGATCGGTCGGGCCGTCACCGTCCGGGCGCACGCCTTCTCCAAGACGGCGCAGGAGAAGATAGAAGCCGCCGGCGGGAGCGTCGAGATACTGGAGCGTTAGAGATGCTCAAGGCACTAGGAAACGCGTGGCGCGTCCCGGAACTCCGCCGTAAGCTCATGTTTACGGCGGCGCTCTTGATCCTTTACCGGCTCGGCTCTTTCGTGCCCCTGCCGGGGATCAACCGGGAAGCCCTCGCCAACGGGGTGACCGGCGGAAACGCCATCACCGGGCTCTTCAACACCTTTACCGGCGGCGCCTTCAACCAGCTGTCGGTGTTCTCGTTGGGGATCATGCCGTACATTACGGCCTCCATCGTGATGCAGCTTCTGACGGTGGCGGTGCCTAGGCTGCAGGAGCTTGCCAAGGAAGGCGAGACCGGGCAGCAAAAGATCACGCAGTACACCCGCTTCTTCACGCTGGGGCTGGCGCTTATACAGTCCATAGCGCTGATGTTCTTTATACGAAGCGGCCAGCTTGTCGCCGGCGCGCTCTCGAACGCGACGCTGATCGACTACTTTCTCGTGGTCGTCACGCTGACGGCCGGAACGATGCTCATCATGTGGTTGGGCGAGCTCATCACGCAGCGGGGCCTCGGCAACGGCATCTCGCTTATCATCGCGGCGGCGATCCTCTCGCAGGCGCCCTTTGCGATCCGTTCCCTTATCGAGAACGGGAACATCCTTACCCTCGTAATCCTCGCTCTCCTGGCGGTGTTGATCATCGCGGCGATCGTGTTCGTCAACGAGGGGCAGCGGCGCATCCCGATCACCTACGCCAAGCGTCAGGTCGGGCGGCGGATGAGCCAGGGTGGGACGACGTACCTGCCCTTGAAGGTCAACATGGCCGGGGTCATCCCGATCATCTTCGCCTCGTCGCTGTTGATCTTCCCGACGATCATCACCCAATTTCTCGGCGGGGGCAACGACTCGCTCTTGAGCCGGATCGCGCTGTACTTCGCGCCCGGTGAGGTGCCTTACCTGATCCTGTTCGCGCTCCTTATCTTGATGTTCACGTACTTCTACACGGCGGTGCAGTTCAATCCGGTAGAGCACGCGGACAACCTCAAGAAGAGCGGCGGCTACATCCCCGGCATACGCCCGGGCCAGCCGACGGCGGTGTACCTGAACAACGTGCTCACCAGGATCACGCTCTTCGGCGCGATCTTCCTGGCGACGATCTCGGTGTTGCCGTACCTCTTCACGAGCTTCTTAAGCCTGGGCAACCAGATCTTCCTTGGCGGCACCTCGATGCTTATCGTGGTGGGCGTCTCGCTGGACATGGTGCGCCAGCTTGAGAGCCAGTTGATGATGAGAAACTACGAAGGGTTTTTGCGCAAACGATGAGGATCATACTCTTTGGCCCCCAGGGGGCAGGCAAGGGAACGCAGGCGTCGAGGCTCGCCGAGAAGACCGGCGGGCAGCACATAGCCACGGGCGACCTGGTGCGTGCGGAGATCAAGTCGGGCTCTGAGCTCGGCAAGACGATCCAGGACTACAACGACCGCGGAGACCTCGTCCCCGACGAGATCATCGTCGAGATGATGAAGCAGCACCTCGACAGGGCGGACTCCTGGATTCTGGACGGTTTCCCCCGCAACCAGGCCCAGGCCGAGACGCTCGACGAGGCGCTGAAGGAGATCGACGCGCGCCTCGACAAGGTCGTCGCGCTCGAAGCCCCGGACGCGGCCCTTATCGAGCGCCTCTCGGGACGGCGCCAGAGCGAGGCGACGGGGAAGACCTACCACATTCAGTACGACCCGCCGCCGGAGAACGCCGAGGAAGACCCGGGCCCGTTCATCCAGCGCAAGGACGACACGGAGGAGGCGATCCGCCACAGGCTCGACCTCTACCACGAGCAGACCGAGCCCCTCAAGGGCTACTACGAGAAGCAGGGTCTTCTCGTCACGGTCGACGCCACGAGGCCCATCCCCGAGGTGACGGACGAGGTCTTGCGGGCCGTGGGAGAGGGCTCCTAAGAGCCGTGATCGTTCGGAAGAGCCGTTCGGAGCTCGAAACCATGCGCGAGGGCGGCCGCATCACGGCCGCCTGCTTGAAGATGCTCCGGCAGAACACCAAGGCCGGGGTCTCCACCAAGGAGCTCGACGAGATGGCCGAGGAGTTCATCTACGAGCGGGGGGGCAAGCCCGAGTTCAAGGGCTATCAGGGCTTCCCCGCCTCGATCTGCGCCTCGCCGAACGCGATGATCGTGCATGGCATCCCGGGCCCGTACCGGCTCAAGGAGGGGGACACGATCTCCCTCGACGTCGGGGTGCGCTATGAGGGTTTCGTTACGGACTCGGCGACGACGGTCGCGGTGGGGGAGATCCCGGAGGCGACGAAGGGGCTCCTCGATACCACCCGCGAGTGTCTCGCGGCGGCGACGGACGAGATGCGCGCCGGCAAGCGGCTCGGGGACGTCGGGCACGCGATACAAGCTCTCGCCGAGGGGCGGGGGTACGGGGTCGTCCGGGACCTCGTCTCCCACGGGGTCGGGCGCCAGATGCACGAGGACCCGCAGATCCCGAATTATGGCCGGCCTGGCACCGGGCCCAGGCTTCAGCCGGGGATGACGTTTGCGATAGAGCCCATGATCACCCTGGGCGACTACGACATCCGGATCAGCGAGTGGGACGGCTGGTCGATCTACACGGCAGACGACTCCCTGGCCGCCCACTTCGAGCACACGATAGCCGTGACCGAGGCCGGGCCCTGGGTCCTCACGGAGGAGTAAGGGCTGGGAGAAAGATTCTCGGCGTGGTAGTATAATCGTTTGGTTTCGGTCATCTTGTAACAACGCAACGAGCGGAGGCGAGGGAGGTCCTTGGCTAAAGAAGACGTCATAGAGGTGGAGGGCACGATCACCGAGGCGCTGCCCAACACGCAGTTCCGGGTGGAACTCGACAACGGTCACAACGTGCTCGCACACATCTCGGGCAAGATGCGGATGAACTACATACGTATCCTGCCGGGCGACAAGGTCAAGGTGGAGTTGAGCCCTTACGACCTCGACCGGGGGCGCATAACCTACAGGTTCAGGTAGCGAAGGTAGTAAAAGGAGAGGTGTCTTGAAGGTACGGGCGAGCGTGAAGCCCTTGTGCGATCGGTGCAAGGTCATAAGACGGCGTGGGGTGTTGCGCGTTATATGCAGCGCCAACCCTCGCCACAAGCAGAGGCAGGGTTAACATGGCGCGTATAGCGGGCGTGGACCTTCCGCGCGAGAAGCGGGTCGAGGTCGGGCTGACGTACGTCTTCGGGATCGGCCGTTCGACGGCGAAGAAGATCCTCGGGGAGACCGGGATCGATCCGAACACGAAGGTCCGGGATCTCGCCGAGGGCGAGGTCGCGCAGATCAGGCAGTACGTGGATGCCAACGTCGAGGTCGAGGGTGACCTCAGGCGCGAGAACAACCAGAACATCAGGCGGCTCATAGACATCGGCTCTTACCGGGGCATCCGGCATCGTCGGGGGCTCCCGGTTCGCGGGCAGCGGACGAAGACCAACGCCCGCAGCCGCAAGGGTCCGAAGCCGTCCATAGGCGGGAGGAAGAAGAAGTAAATGGGTAGGGGCAGGCAGCAGCGCCCGCAGGGCAGGACCCGCGGGGCGAGCCGGACTCGGCGCAAGGTCCGCAAGAACATCTCGACCGGCGTCGTGCACATCAAGAGCTCGTTCAACAACACCATCGTGAGCGTCTCCGACCAGGAGGGCAACGTTATCGCCTGGGAGTCGGCGGGCGCGTTGGGCTTCAGGGGGAGCCGTAAGAGCACCCCGTACGCGGCCCAGATGACGGCCGAGAGCGTCGCCAACAAGGCGATGGACCAGGGCATGCGTCGCGTGGACATCGAGGTCAAGGGCCACGGCTCCGGCCGGGACATGGCGGCCAGGACGTTCCAGAGCATGGGCATCGAGGTCCTCTCCATAAAGGACGTCACCGGGCAGCCGCACAACGGTTGCAGGCCCCCGAAGCGGAGGAGGGGCTAACAATCATGGCGAGATACACGGGACCCAAGGGGAGGCGCGACCGCAGGGCGGGCGTAATGCTCTCCAACATGCGCAAGAACCCCATCGAGAAGAAGCCGTACCCGCCGGGCGAGCACGGCCGCGGCAGGCAGCGCCAGACGGAGTACGGTCTGCGTCTCCTCGAGAAGCAGAAGGCCCGCTGGTACTACGGTGTCTCCGAGAAGCAGTTCCGGAAGGCGTACGACCGGGCGACTCGGATGCAGGGCGTTACCGGCGAGAACCTCCTGAGGCTCATGGAGCTTCGGATGGACAACGTCGTGTTCCGCATGGGGTTTGCGACGAGCCGGCAGCAGGCGCGCCAGATCGTGGTGCACGGGCACTTCCTCCTCAACGGCCGCAAGCACAACATCCCGTCGGCGATTCTGAAGCCGGGGGACGTGATCACGGTCAAGGAGAAGAGCCGGAGGCTGGAGCCCATTCAGAACGCGGTCGAGCAGGTCGTCGCGGTTCCGCCGTGGCTCGAGGCCGACCACGACAACTTCACGGGCCGACTCCTCCACACGCCGGGGCGCGACGAGATCGACACCCCCGTCGAGGAGCAGCTCATCATCGAGTTCTACAGCCGCTAGGGGCTTTGCCTCCGGCGCAGCTCGGGAGAACCTTTAATTACAGCAGGTGGTTAGTTTGACGATGTTGGACATAGCGCCACCCCGTTTCAGGGTGGAAGAAGAGAGCGAGCGGCACGGGCTGTTCGTAGCGGAGCCGCTGCCGCGGGGCCTGGGGCACACCCTGGGCAATGCGCTTCGGCGGGTCATGCTCGCGGGGCTCGAGGGCGCCGCGGTGACGAAGATTCGGATCGAGGGCGTCAGCCACGAGTTCTCGACGATCGACGGCGTCAAGGAAGACGTGGTCGACATCGTGCTCAACGTGAAGGGCTTGAAGTTCAAGCTCGAGCGCGACGAGCCGATAGAGCTCGAGATCTTGAAGAGGGGACCTGGCGAGGTGACGGCGGCGGACATCGACCTCAAGGCCGACGTCGAGGTCGTGGACCCGGAGCACTACATCGCGAGCGTCTCCGAGAGCGGCAACCTCGACATGCGGCTCACGGTCGAGAGGGGCCAGGGCTACCGCAGGGCCGAGTCGAACAAGAGCGACGCCGACCCGATCGGGGTCATGGCCGTCGACTCGATCTTCTCGCCGGTGCAGCGGGTGAACTACAGCGTCTCCGAGACGCGCGCCGGGGCGAGGACGGACCTCGACTCCTTGCAGATCGAGGTCTTCACCGACGGGCGCATCGCCCCTCGTGAGGCCCTGCAGGAGGCGGCGAGGCAGCTCACCGACATCCTGGGGCTCTTCACCGACGGTTACGACGGTCAGAGCCGGCCCCAGACCGCGAACCGCGTGGATCGTCCCGTTATAACGGACGAGCGGCCGGTCGAGGATCTGGAGCTGACGGTTCGTTCCTACAACTGCCTCAAGCGCGAGGGCGTCGATACGATCGGGCAGCTCGCGACGATGACCGAGGAAGAGCTGATGAACATCCGCAACCTCGGGATGAAGAGCGTCGACGAGATCCGGTCGAAGCTCATGGAGTACGGTTACGAGCTGGAGAGCGAGGGGTTGGGCGATGAGGCACGCTAAGCGCGGACGCAAGCTGAACCGCGAGGCCGCCCACCGGCGGTCGATGCTGGGCACGATGGCAGGCCAGGTCATCATGCACGGCCGGATCAAGACGACGGCCCCCAAGGCCAAAGAGGTCCGGAGCGTCGTCGACAAGCTGATCACGGTCGCCAAGAAGGACGACCTCGCCGCCCGCCGCCAGGCCGTCAAGGTCCTCAAGGACAAGACGGTCGTGCGCCGCCTCTTCGAGGACGTCGCCCCCGACCTCGACGACCGCAACTCGGGCTACACCCGCATCTTGCGGCTCGGCCCGCGCCTCGGCGACGGCGCCGAAGCGGTCTACCTGGAGCTGGTCAACCACACGGTGGAGTAGCCGGTAGCCACCGAGAGACACGCAGCGCCCGACGAAGGGGCCCGCCACGGCGGGCCCCTCGTCGTCTCTTGCCAGAGGGTCACCTTCCGCTACCCCGGCGAGACGGAGCTGGCGCTGGAGGACGTGAGCTTCGGGGTTCGCTTGGGCGAGTACGTCGGTATCGTGGGCCCGAACGGCGGCGGGAAGTCCACCCTCGTCCGCCTGCTGAACGGGCTCCTCGTGGCGGAGAGGGGACGGGTTCGCGTAGCGGGCTTCGACCCCGCTGCGGAGCCGTTCGAGGTACGCAAGAGGCTCGGCATGCTTTTCCAGAACCCGGAGAACGGGATCGTAGCGCCTTTCGTCGAGGACGACGTGGCGTTCGGCCTGGAGAACCTCGGGGTGCGGCGAGGGGAGATGCGGGCGCGAGTCGCACAGGCTATGGGGGCGGTGGGGCTTGAGGGGTACGAGCGGCGGGAGCCGCACACGCTCTCCGGCGGGGAGAAGCAGCGCGTCGCGCTCGCGGGGGTTCTCGCGGTGGAGCCCGAGATCCTGGTTCTGGACGAGCCTACCTCGATGCTGGACCCGGAGGGGCGCGGGGAGGTGTTGGAGCACGTCCACGCGCTGCGGGGGAAGAGAACGATCCTTCACGTGACGCATCATCTGGAGGAGATCCTGGACGCCGACCGCGTCCTCGTCCTGAACGGAGGGAGGATCGTCGCGGACGTCTCTCCCCGGCGCCTCGTCTCCGACCGGGGGCTCCTGCGGGAGAACCGGCTCGTCCTGCCGACCGCCCTGCGGCTCGCGTCCGAACTAGGTCTTCTGGGTCCGGAGGGGCCGCTGCCGCGCGGTCCCGAGGAGCTTGCAGCGATCGTGCAAGAGCGTGCGGGGGGACGGCTGCGGGAGAGGGAGACGCGGGCTCGGTGAGGATCGAGCTGCGGGAGGTCGGCCACGTTTATGCGTCCGGAACGGCGCTCGAGGTGGTGGCGCTCCGGGGCGTCTCGCTCTCTGTCGAGGGGGGAGAGGTGCTCGCCATCGTGGGCGGGACGGGCTCCGGGAAGAGCACGCTCGTGCAGCATTTGAACCTGCTGCTCGAACCCACGAGCGGTAAGGTCCTCGTCGACGGGGTCGACGCTCGGAGCCTGGACAGGGGCGATCTCAGGCGTAGTGTCGGGCTTGTCTTTCAGGCCCCCGAGGCCGCGCTGTTCGCGCCGACGGTGTGGGAGGACGTGGCCTTCGCGCCGCGTCGGATGGGGTTGAGCGAGGGGGGAGTTCGGGAGAGGGTGGGGGGTGTACTGGGGAGGCTCGGCATCGGGCATCTCGCGCAGAGGGCGCCGCATTCGCTCTCCGGCGGGGAGAAGCGGCGGGCGGCGATCGCGGGGGTGCTCGCGATGGGGCCCGATGTTCTGGTCCTCGACGAGCCGACGGCGGGCCTGGATCCCGCCACCCGCGAGGAGTTGCTCGGCGTGATCCGCGCTCTTCGCGACGAGGGCGGAACGGTGGTCCTCGTCTCCCACGACCTGGACGAGGTCGCCGAGGTCGCGGACCGGGTGTGCCTCCTGGAGAACGGGGCGGTCACCTCCCTGGGGAAGCCCGAAGAGGTCTTCTACGCGGTCTCTGCCTCCCCCATGGCCCCGGCTACCGTGCGGACGGCGGCGTTGCTGCGGGACGACCATTCGGGGGTCGGGAGGCCCGTCTCCTTCGGGGAGACGCTCGCGGCGCTCAAGACGGTGCTGGGGGCGTAGGTTACGCCGTGCGGACGCTCGGGCAGTTTTATCCCGTCGGCTCCCCGCTTCACGACCTGGATGCGCGCGCCAAGATCCTGGCGGTCGCGGTCCTCGCGGTCGGGCTGTTCCTCGTCGATTCCCTGATCGGCTTCCTCGTCGTGGGCGTTGCCCTGGCGGCGTGCGTGGCGGTGAGCCGGGTGCCGACCACGGTCTTCTCCGGCTTCCTGCGGCCGGTTCTACCGATCGTCGCCGCCACGGCTCTCTTTCAGGCGTTCTTCTCCCGGGAGGGCAGGATTTTGGTTGAGTGGGGTTTTGTGGAGGTGCGGGACGAGGGGCTGATGCTCGCGGCGTTTCTGGCGTCGAGGATCCTGCTGCTCGTCGGGGCGGCCGGACTCCTGACGGCGACGACTTCGCCGCTCGCCCTGGCGGACGGCGTCGAGGACCTGCTCTCGCCGCTGAAGAAGCTGAGGTTCCCCGTGCACGAGGTGGCGATGATGATGTCCATAGCCCTGCGCTTCGTCCCGACGCTTGCCGAGGAGGCCGGCAGGATCACGAGGGCACAGGCCGCCAGGGGCGCCAGCTTCTCTGAGGGGGGGCTCTGGAAGCGCGCGCGTGCGATGCTCCCGGTGCTCGTCCCGCTGACCGTGGGCGCCTTCCGACGCGCCGACGAGCTGGCCGAGGCGATGGAGAGCCGAGGCTACCGTGGGGGCGAGGGCCGAACCCGCTACCGGGAAGCCCGTTTCGGCCCCGGCGACTGGCTGGCTCCGGTCCTGGCCGCCGTCGTTATGGTGGTCGCGGTCTCGCTGTGAAGTACGCGGGACTCGTAGAGTACGACGGGACGGATTTCGCCGGATGGGCGGCCCAACCCGGACGCCGCACCGTGGAGACGACGCTCTCCGGCGCGTTGGAGATCATCCTTCGCCAGCCCGTCAAGCTAACCGTCGCCGGGCGCACGGACGCGGGCGTGCATGCCTCCGGGCAAGTCGTCTCCTTTGAGGCCGACACCAAGCTCCCGCCCTCCTCCATCGCCTACAAGACGACGGCCGTCCTCCCGCCCGACGCGGCCCTCAGGCGCTGCGTAGGGGTCGACGAGGGCTTCGATGCCCGCAGGGACGCCACGAGCCGCAGCTACGAGTACCGCGTAGTCGACGACCCTATCCGCTCCCCGCTTGAGCGTCGGAGGACCGTACACGTCGTACGGAAGCCGGACCTGGAGGCCCTCCAGAAAGCCGCGGCACTGGTCCGGGGGACGCACGACTTCCGGGCGTTCACTCCATCCAAAAGCCACCACGTCCGCTTCGTGAGGGCCGTCGAGGAGTCCGACTGGGAGGAGCGAGACGGCTTGCTCGTCTACCGCGTTAGTGCCAACTCGTTTCTTTATGGGATGGTCCGCGCTCTCGTCGGCACGATGCTGGAGGTAGGGCAGGGGAGGCGCGGCCTCCCCTGCTTCGCCGACCTTCTGGAGGGGGGCGAGCGAAGCAACGCCGGCCCCGCCGTCCCCGCGCGCGGGCTGACGCTCGTGGGAGTGCGCTACGAGGAGGCCGTCTTCGGGGGAGGAAGTTCATAAATCGTGACGAGACGCAGGGCCTGCTCGTCGGCATCGACGCCTACGTCGAGGGGCTCTTCGTGCCGCCCGACCCGGTGCTGGAGAACGCACTCCGGCGCTCAGGCGAGGCCGGGGATTCGAGTCTCCCCGAGCGAGGGGAAGCTCCTGCAACTGCTCGCGGGCATCTCGGGGGCGGCGCATCCTGGAGATAGGGACGCTTGGCGGATACAGCACGATCCACCTGGCGAGGGCGCTCCCTCCCGACGGACGTCTGGTCTCGTTGGGGCGGGACGAGCGCCACGCGGAGGTGGCCCGCGAGAACGTCGCGGAGGCCGGCCTCTCCGACGGGGTAAATGTGCGAGTCGGGGACGCAATGAAGCTTTTAGGCGCGATGGTCGACGAATCCGTCGAGCCGTTCGGCCTCGTGTTCATAGACGCGGACAAGGGTGGCTATCCCGAATACCTGGAGTGGGCGGTCCGGCTCTCCCGACCCGGCTCCGTCATCCTGGCCGACAACACCATTCGGGGCGGGGCGGTACTGGACCCGAAGGATGGGCCCACACGGGCTATCCGGGAGTTCAACGAAGTTGGCCCGGGAGACACCCGGCTGGCGGGGACGATCCTTCCGCTTATGCGGGCGCGTATCGACGGCGTCGCCGTTGCCCGCGTGTTGTGGGGTGAAAGCATAGGGGAAAAGCTCTCTACCGGGTTGGTCTCGCCTGAATAGAAGGCTCGCGTATGCTACTATTTGTCGCGTTTGCTATTGAGCAGTTGATACCGGTATCAAGTTCGCGGAGGAACATGAAAAGTTACATGGCGCGGCCGGAGTCGGTCGAGCGCAACTGGCGTCTCGTCGACGCCGAGGGGAAGACGCTGGGGCGCCTGGCTTCGGAGATCGCTCGTATTCTGCGCGGTAAGAACAAGCCGCAGTACACGCCGCACGTGGACACGGGCGACTTCGTGGTCGTGGTGAACGCCGAGAAGGTGGTCGTCACGGGCAGGAAGGCCGAACAGAAGACGTACTGGCGGCACTCCGGGCGTCCGGGTGGCCTCAAGGTGACGAGCTACGAGGTCATGATGGAGCGCAAGCCGACGGAGATCCTGCGCAAGGCCGTCTGGGGGATGATGCCGAGGACGCGGCTCGGGCGGGCGCAGTTCAAGAAGTTAAAGATCTACGCGGGACCCGAGCATCCACACGAGGCTCAGAACCCGCAGCCCTACGAGGTGAGGTAAAGAATGGCGGCTACTCAGACGTTGTACATGGGCACGGGCCGGCGCAAGACCAGCGTCGCTCGCGTCAGGATCCTGCCGGGCGACGGCAACATCACGGTCAATGGCCGGGATTACAAGGAGTACTTCCCGCGCTCGACCTACCAGACCATCGTGACCTCTCCCTTGAGGGTCCTCGACGTCGCGGGCAACTACGACGTCGTCGTCAAGGTCGAGGGCGGCGGCCAGACCGGCCAGGCGGACGCGGTGCGCCACGGGATCGCGCGCGCCCTCTCGGAGGAGTCGCAAGAGTCGCGCGCCGAGCTGAAGAGCGCGGGGCTCCTTACCCGTGACTCTCGCGCGGTGGAGCGCAAGAAGTACGGCCTGAAGAAGGCCCGTAAGCGCCCGCAGTTCTCCAAGCGCTAGGTCAGAGAGGTTAAGAGATCTCCGGCGGGCCCTCCCTCGTCGCGAGCGCAAGGCGCTCGCGACGGTACGGGGGGGCCGCCGGGCGTTCGGGAGGTTCTTTGCAGAGGATCAAGTTCGGCACCGACGGGGTGCGCGGGGTCGCCAACGAGGGCCTGACCCCCGAGATGGCTCTGCGCCTGGGGCTTGCGGGGGCTCGTCTCTTCGGCGGTCCCATCCTCGTCGGCCGCGACACGCGCCTCTCCGGCGGGATGCTCTCCGACGCCCTCGCCGCCGGCGCCGCGAGCGGCGGGGCTTCCGTGCTGGAGCTCGGCGTGCTGCCTACCCCCGGCGTGGCGGCGCTCGCCGGCAAGCTGGGGGCCAGCGCGGGCGCCGTCGTCAGCGCCTCCCACAACCCCTATCCGGACAACGGCATCAAGTTCTTCTCCGGCGAGGGGCGCAAGCTCGCGGCCGAGACGGAGGCGGAGTTGGAGCGGCTCACCGGCGAGGAGGCCCCCCGTCCGACGGGCGGCGACGTGGGCGCGGCGGAGCCCGTCGAGGAGGCGACTGCTCTCTACGCGGAGCACGTCCTGGGGATGATAAGCTCGAGGGCCGAGGGGATGAAGGTGCTGCTGGATTGCGCGCACGGGGCGGCCTACGAGGTCGCGCCGCTCGCGTTCTCCGGGGTCGGGGCGAAGCTCTCCGTGGTGGGGAACGAGCCCGACGGGACGAACATCAACGAGGGCGTCGGGTCGACGCACGTCGAGGGCTTGAGCGTGGGCGGCAACGACGCTGCGTTCGCCTTCGACGGCGACGCCGACCGGGTGCTCGCTGTAGATGAACGGGGCGGCGTGGTGGACGGGGACAGGATCCTCGCGATTCTCGCCCGCGACCTTCACGAGCGTGGGGCCCTCAACGGCGGGGTCGTCGTCACGGTGATGAGCAATCTCGGCTTCTTCAAGGCGATGGAGGGCCTGGGCATCTCCTACGAGGTGACCCCCGTCGGTGACCGCCACGTTGCGGAGGCGATGCGGAAGAGCGGGGCGTCTTTGGGCGGGGAGCAGTCGGGGCACGTGATCCTCTCGGAGTATGCGACGACCGGGGACGGGCTGGTGACGGCGCTCGCGCTTCTGGACGTGATGGCGAGGAGCGGCAAGCCGCTTTCGGAGCTTGCGAGGGTCATGGAGCGGTATCCGCAGAGCCTGATCAACGTCCCGGTCGATGGTTCGGCCCCCGAGGCGGCCGGGCATGGCGCCGTGAAGGAGGCCGTCGCGGGTGCGGAGAAGAGGCTGGGCTCGGAGGGTCGCATCCTGCTCAGGCCGAGCGGGACGGAGCCGGTGGTGCGGGTCATGGTGGAGCACGAGGACGCGGCGGTCTGCCGCGAGGTCTCCGAGGAGGTCGCGGCGGTGGTTGCCGGATGCGCCTCGGGGACGGAGGGGGTTTAGATTTTGAGGTTTGTAGGGTGCTCTTTGGCGTGGCGTCCGGGCGAGGCGGGGACGCGCGAGTCGTGCCTCGTCGTCCTGGACGAGCGGGGCAGCATCGTCGCCAACTCGTTCGCGCAGGGTGCGGAGGAGTTGGCGACGGCGGCGGGACGCTACGCCGAGGGGCGGCGTGGGATCGTGGTGGGGGTGGACGCGCCGCTCTCCGTGCCGAACGAACGGGGGACGCGCAGGATCGAACGCATCCTCTCGAAGGTGGCGCTGCCGGCGTACTCGGCGAGCCGCAAGATGTTCGGCGGGGCTCCGTTCTCGGAGGAGTTTCTGGCGGCGCTGGAGGGGGTTGGGATCGAGTACACGGATTACCCGTTCAAGCGGTCCCGCGGCCAGAGCGTGGTCACCGAGGTGGACTCGGCAGCGACCTTGAAGGTCCTCCTCTTCGAGCGCGACGGCGATGGGCGGGAGCCCCGGAGCGCCGAAGAGGACCTCGCCATCACCCTGAGGGAACTGCCGGAGCCGAAGCTGCGCAAGGGGAACAAGGGGGCCCGCGCCGAAGCCCTCAAGGGGGCGGTCGACGCGCTGTGGAACACGCCGGGGCTCCGCTTGAGGACCGGCAACCTCTCGGCGGACCTGGGCGCTTTCGAGAACGTGGACCTCTCCAAGGTCGACATCACGGCGGAGCTCTCGCACGCGGAGCTCGACAAGATCGCGGCGCTCGTCGAGGGGACGCTCACGGCCTACACCGTTCACCGGCACTGGAAGGACCGGGACGGCTCCATCGTGGTCGGCACCGGGCACGAGGGCTCCGTCCTCCTGCCCGCGTCGGAGGGGTTGCAGTACCGCATCGCCGAGGAGTGCCGCGCCTCGTCGGTGCCCTACGTCTAGGTGGGAGGAGGGAGTAGGTTATGGGGCTGAAGGTCCGCATCATCCCGTGCCTGGACGTGAACGCGGGCAGGGTCGTGAAGGGGACGAAGTTCAAGGACCTGCGCGACGCGGGCGATCCGGTGGAACTTGCCGCCCTCTACGACCGCGAGGGGGCCGACGAGCTCGTCTTCTACGACATCACCGCCTCCCACGAGGGGCGCGAGACTGCGGCAAGGCTCGCGAGGGCGACCGCCGAGGAGGTTTTTATCCCGTACACCATCGGCGGGGGCGTGAGGACGGCCGACGACATGCGCGCGATGCTCCGGGCCGGGGCCGACAAGGTCTCCGTCAACAGCGCCGCCGTGAGGACGCCGGACCTTATCGACACGGGTGCCGAGCGCTTCGGGAGCCAGTGCGTCGTCCTCAGCGTGGACGTGAAGCGCAAGGAAGACGGCCGGCGCGGCTGGGAGGTCTACTTGAACGGGGGGCGTGTGAACACGGGGATCGACGCCGTCGAGTGGTGTGTGGAGGGCGAGAAGCGGGGGGCGGGGGAGTACGTCTTGAACAGCATGGACGCCGACGGGACGGAGGTCGGCTACGACCTCGACCTCATAAGCGAGATCGCGGGGAGGACGAGCCTCCCGATCATCGCCTCCGGCGGGGCCGGGCACCCGGACCACATGGTCTCCGCCGTCCGCGCCGGTGCCTCCGCCGTCCTCGCCGCGAGCATCTTCCACTTCAACGAGTGGACCATCGCCGACACGAAGGCGAAGCTCGCGGAAGCCGGGATCCCCGTCCGATGAACGCCCACGAGAACCCCACGGGGGAGGTCCGCTACGACGCGAACGGGCTCGTCCCCGTCGTGTCGCAGGACGCGACGACGAACGAGGTCCTCACCCTCGCCTACGCGAACCGCGAGGCCGTCGAGAAGACCCTGCAGACGGGCGAGGCCCACTTCTACTCCCGCTCGCGCGACGAGCTCTGGCGCAAGGGCGAGACGAGCGGGAACACCCAGCGCGTGGTCGAGGTCCGCCTCGACTGCGACGGCGACGCCCTGCTGTACAGGGTCGACCCCGCAGGCCCGGCCTGCCACACCGGAGAACGGACCTGCTTCTTCACCTCGCTCTCGGAGGATGGGGCCACCCCCTCCGAGGACCAGCCGCACCTCGGGCGCACGCTGACGAGGCTCGCCGGGACGATAAAGGAGCGCCACGAGGAGATGCCGGAGGGCTCTTACACGGCGAAGCTCTTCGGGCGCGGCGCGGGGTACATCGGCCAGAAGGTCGGCGAGGAGGCGGTCGAGGTCGTGGTGGCGGCGTTGCAGGACGACAGGGTAGCCGAGGAGACGGCCGATCTTCTCTACCATCTCTTGGTGCTGCTGGAGGAGCGGGACGTCCCCACCGAGGAGGTGGCGAGGATACTCGATGAACGGCACAGGTAGACGGCTCACCCCGAGCCTCCCGGAGGCCCGGAGGCTGGCCCGCGAGTACGACGTCGTGCCGCTGTATGCGGAGTCCATAGGGGACCTGGAGACGCCCATCTCGGCGGCGCTCAAGTTCTCCGACGAGTCGCACGTCTTCCTGCTGGAGAGCGCGGAGGAGGCCGAACGGTTCGGGCGGTACTCTTTTCTGGGCTTCGGCCCGAAGCGGACGCTCTCGTACAGGAACGGCGTCTACACGGTCGTGGACTCCGACGGGGTGCGCGAGGTAGCGGCGAAAGACCCGTTCCGGGGGCTCGCCGAGATCGTCGGCAAGAAGAGCGTGGCGCCCCTGCCGAACCTGCCGGCCTTTGTCGGCGGGGCAGTCGGATACTTCTCGTACGACGCCGTGCGCTATCTGGAGAAGCTCCCGGACGCCCCGCCGGACGACCTGGAGGTGCCGGAGGCGTACTTTGCGGTTACGGACACCCTTATCGTCTTCGACCACCTGCGCCACAAGGTACTCGTGATCTCTCTGGTCGACGCCGCGAACCTCCGGGACGTCGAGGGCGAGGGCTTCGCCGCGGCGTACCGCCGGGCGGCGGACGACATCGCCCGCGTCGCGGAGAGGTTAGCCGCGCCCACGCTCCGCCGTCCCCTGCCGGAGGGTAACGGGGGAGCCCTGGAGATCCAGTCGAACTTCACCCGGGCCCATTACGAGGAGGCCGTGGAGCGGGCGAAGGAGTACATCCGGGCGGGGGACGCGTTCCAGGTTGTGCCGAGCCAGCGCTTCTTCGCGGAGGTAGGCGACCTCGACCCGTTCCTCCTGTACCGGGGCTTGCGGACCGTGAACCCGTCGCCGTACATGACGTACCTGAAGCTCGGGGAGATGTCGATTGTCGGGGCCTCGCCGGAGCCGTTGGTCCGGGTCGAGGGGCGGCGGGTGATGACGCGCCCGATCGCCGGGACGCGACCGCGGGGGGCTACCCCCGAGGAGGATGCGGCGCTCGCCGAGGAGCTTCTGGCGGACGTAAAGGAGCGGGCCGAGCACGTCATGCTCGTGGACCTCGGGCGCAACGACCTCGGCAGGGTGTCCGAGGTAGGGAGCGTGGAGCTCGAGGACTTCATGGGGATCGAGCGCTACTCCCACGTTATGCACATCGTCTCGACCGTCGAGGGCGACCTGAGGGAGGGCCTCACGGCGCTCGACGCGCTGGCCGCGGCGTTCCCGGCGGGGACGGTCTCGGGGGCGCCGAAGGTGCGGGCGATGGAGATCATAGACGAGCTAGAGCCCACGCGGCGCGGCCCCTACGCGGGCGCCACGGGCTACTACGGCGTCGACGGCCGCCTCGACAC